>JAPLJS010000070.1 GCA_026388545.1 Deltaproteobacteria bacterium | reverse complement strand
GCTAATTCCGGGGGGGCATTCTCCAGAACATTTTTTATTGTAGCTATAATAATATTTACTGGTTCCATAATGGCTTCCCTTACCTCTTCGGAATTAATCTCGACTGTCGTCGGAATACCCCGTATAAGGTTCCTTCCTTTGACGTCGAGTGTCCGCAACTCTCGATCCGGGTAAGCGCACCCGATGGTCATTTTTATGATTTCTGCCGATCGTTCCCCTATAAGAAGGTTGTATTTTCTCTTCATATACTGGACGATTTCCTCGTCCATTCTGTCACCTGCAATCCTCACAGACTTTGAGTAGACAATGCCCCCCAGGGATATTATGGCAACCTCAGTGGTTCCACCGCCGATGTCTACAACCATAGAGCTTGTCGGTTCCATTACAGGTAATCCAGCTCCAATGGCCGCTGCCATGGGCTCTTCAATGAAGAACATTTCCCTGGCACCTGCTGATTCCACGGTTTCCCTGACTGCTCTCCTTTCTACCTGAGTAATACCCGAGGGTATCGATACAATAATTTTCGGGCGGACCAGTGACCTACGGTTGTGAACTCTTAGGATAAAGTGTCGGATCATGGCTTCAGTAATATCGAAATCAGCAATCACGCCTTCCCTTAAGGGTCTGATAGCTACTATGTTGCCTGGGGTTCGTCCGAGCATCTTTTTTGCTTCGAGACCGACTGCCAGGACTTTTTTTGCACCCCGTAAATCTCTATGAACGGCAACCACCGAAGGTTCATTCAACACAATCCCTTTACCCTTCATGTAAACGAGCGTATTTGCCGTTCCTAAATCTATGGCAAGATCGCTGGAAAATTTTCCTAAAATAAAATCAAACAGCAAAACATCTCCTCCTTACTTCTATTAACTGCCATTAATGGTGTACATCACTTTACCATGAAGAAGAAATTAGATCACATTAAATTTTGAAAACAAAATACAGGGTTATATTGGCTGCCTTTTTGTTTACCTCAACACAGATTACTGACTGCAATGTCGTGTGGATGAATTGAATTAGAAAAAAACACTATAAGAAGGGAGAGAGAAAAAAAGGGGGTGCAGCATTAGAGGAAGTTGTCCGCATTTTACCTGAACAGAAAATAAGCTGTCAAGACTTTGCGCCTTTCATCCCGAATTCAATAAATTAATCCGATTAGCAATTATGCACATTAGTATTTGCTATCGATAGTCATGGCAAAATGTAATTTGACAGTATTCGTCATCTTAGAAATCTTAGAATACTGAAAATCACCAATTATGGGTTAATCCCGCTACTGTTCCAGTGGGTTCAAGAATAAGGGGATTGTTTTGTTCTAGAGTTTCTTATTCAAACAGCCCCATCAGTCTTTTCAACTGCTTTACTGCTCTGGGAAGGACATCTCCGGTCTTTTCATAAAACCTCAGATGAGAGTGCGGATCGAAGGGCGTTTCACCCCGGTTGATAATTACTAGTTTTGCACCGGAACGAAGCGCCTCTGCCGGCATGTCGGCCGCAGGTGTTACGACAAGACTGGAACCCGCAACAACAAAAAGATCACTCTTGCGTGAATGTTTGAATGACAGAGCGAGGTCCCTCTCCGGAAGGGATTGACCGAAATCGACGACGCTGCGAACCAGCGTTCCGCCGCACCGGCAAACTTCTCTTCCCGCAGACCTGTCGACCGTTAGCCCGCACTTTTTGCATCGGAGTCTCGCGATGTTCCCATGCAGCTCCGCCAGTATCTCCTGGCGGATACCTGATTTCAAATGGAGATTATCTACATTCTGGGAAATCAAAAACTGCAATTTCCCCATTTTCTGAAGTTCGGCGATGGCGAGGTGTCCCGCATTCGGCTCTACTGCATCCATCGACACGCTCATGGGCTTCGGGGAAAGTCCCTTGTCCCGGCGTGTCCATACCCCGTCAGGGCCTCTGAAATCGGAGATTCCCGACTCCGTACTTATCCCTGCGCCCGTGAAAACTACCAGGTGGTGGGACTCATACATCCACTGTGCCAATGTTTGGATTCTTTTTTCCAGATCCCCGTTCATCGTTTATGTAATAAAACACTTTCCACCGGAGCGGTCAAGAAGGGAAGAATCGTCGCAGAAGGTCGAATCCATAATGAATGTTCATACGTATCATTCACACACCAGAAGCAATTTGTCTCCAGGAATGTCGAAGGGATTCCCAGTTCCCCGGAGATCGGTTCCGGTATTTTTATTATCATGACTACACCTCTGTACTCGGTATTGCTCACAGTGTGTTCTCATTGAATTTCCCGAAAATAAATGATTTACAGAATGGACAGGCGTTTGACGTGATACTGCATTTTACAGCGCCCCAATCGTTACGTTCAATCACTGTCTCGCCGCAGGAAGGACAGTACGTATTGTTGGCAGGGTGTCCGGGAACATTTCCGATATATACAAACATGAGACCTTCCTTTAGTGCAGTTTCGCGGATTTTTTCCAGGGATTCAACCGGTGTTGGCTTTACATGTGTCAATTTCCAGTGGGGAAAGAACCGGGTAATATGCCAGGGTGTGCATGATCCAAGCTCTCCCTTCACCCATTGAGCCATCTCACGCATATGTCCGGGATCGTCGTTAATCCCTTGAATGATGTTCGTAACTACTTCCACGTGCATATTCCAGCGTTTTTTCGCATGGATGGTGTTTTCCAGAATGTGTTTCCAGTCGGAAATATGGGCAATTTTTTTATACGCCTGTGATTCGAATGCCTTGATGTCGACACGATAAACATCCAGATATGGGCCAATCATTTGTAAGGCCTCTTCTGTCATGTAGCCGTTGGTTACATAATTTGTATATAATCCAAGTGATTTTGCCAGGCGAGCCCCATCGAGAGTATATTCGAACCACAGGGTCGGTTCATTATATGTCCAGGATATACCCTGGCACTTGTAATTCTGAGAGAGCTTAACTGATTCATCCGGTGAGAGGTATCTGGTCTGAAACGGAACATTTTCGGCCAGGGCAAATGAGATGTCGTAATTCTGGCAGCCGTCACAAAGAAAATTGCATCCAAGGGATCCCATACTGAAGGCATAGCTCCCCGGCAGATAGTGGTAAACAGGCTTAATCTCGATGGGAGCCCGTCGCCATGTAGATACCTCACCGTAAATGGTGCTGTATAATGTTCCGTTGTTATTTACTCTCGTCCTGCAGTACCCGGAATCTCCATCCTTGATCCGACATCGGCGCTGACAGACGTTACACCGAACTGCATTTCCCGGCGATCTTTCGTATAAGAGTCCTTCTTTCAACATCATAAGCTATTCACGCATGGAGTACCGTTGCCCATATCCAGCCACATTAAGCCGCACTGTGGTAAATCCTGTTTTCGTTTAAATTATATAACCGATTATAACTTGAAATTGTCAATATTTCATGAAAATATCAAACTAATCCTTATGCTCCCGTAGGGCACCACGAAGGAATAACAATAGTCAATCCTATTAAGTCTCCCTTTTGTAAAGGGAGATTTAGAGGGATTTTGGAATGAGAATAAAAAAATCCCCCGAGCCCATTTTCTAAGGGTGGATGTATGGAATCTATTTTCATACTAAATATCATGTCCAGTCAGCAGTAATTTGTAAGGTGTAAATTTATGAAAATTCTCATCACGGGCGGGACAGGTTTTGTTGGTACCCATCTTACGACACGTCTCATTCGGGAAGGACACGAGGTAACTATTCTCACCCGATCCATAAAAGGTTCAGAAAAGAAAGTTCCGGGACTGTCTTATTTGCAGGGGGATCCAACGATCAAGGGAACGTGGCAGGAGGCCATTCGTGAACATGGAGCAATCATCAATCTTGCCGGAGCCTCTATCTTTAGCCGCTGGACAGAAGAATATAAAAAGACCCTGCGCGACAGCAGGCTCCAAACAACGCGCCATCTGGTTGAAGGAATTGATGAGAAAGCGGAAAAGAAAATGGCTTTTTTTAGTGCTTCCGCTGTTGGCTATTACGGTTTTCATGGTGATGAGCAACTCACCGAGGAATCTTCTCCCGGAGAAGACTTTCTCGCCCGTCTTGCTTTTTATTGGGAACAAGAGGCGCTCCGAGCTGCTGACAGAGGAGCTCGTGTGGTTATCACGAGAATCGGCGTTGTTCTGGCTAAACAGGGTGGCGCTCTCGGTCAGATGATCCCTCTCTTCAAGAGATATGTTGGAGGACCAATTGGTGTCGGGAAACAATGGTGTTCCTGGATTCATATTGATGATCTGGTAGAGGGCTTCTTTTTTTTGATAAAGAACGAAGCGATCGAGGGGGCCTTCAATCTCTGTTCGCCAAATCCCATCAGAAACGAGGATTTCGCAAGAGCTCTCGGGAAGGTTCTTCGCCGACCGTCATTTCTTTCTGCCCCCGGATTTATGATCAGACTCATCCTTGGTGAATTTGGAACTGTAATCCTGAAAGGGCAGAGGGTGATTCCCAAGCGTTTGCTGGACCATGGTTTTAAATTTCAATACCCAGATATAAAACAAGCCCTGCAGAGTCTGATTAGTTAGATATTGTCTCATGTGTAGATAGACTCATATGTGAATTAGAATGCAAAGGATATTTATTTCAGGTAACAAACTAATCTTCTATAATCCAATTCTTCTAAATCGGCTGATAGAAAAATTATCGCCTAACCCCTACTTATCATCACCCTCGATTTTGCGAAGACGTAATTTAATTATTTATTGAAGTCAACGTTTTGGGGAAAAGCGTTTGTGTAGCAGATTTCAACCCGTATTTCGCGATTACGATCAATGAAAAGATCAGATGTGCGGGTTGTTGACGTCACCTACTACTAAATAGATCCAAAAACGGGTTCAGTTAATGCTTTCCAATTGAAAGCATTAACTGCTACCTCATCCCCGCCACCTTCTGAAGAATGTAAATCACTTCCGGCAGGCCGATCTTGCCGTCGCCGTTTATATCTGCACCAGAGGTGGCGTAGTTGTCAGGGATATCAGCGGGATTCATCCTGGCTATGACCTGCAATGCGAGAATGGCATCAGCCAGGGTCAATGTAAAGCTTGCCATTGTGGTGAAGCTCCAGATGACCGACGAAGGCAATGCCAGCCCGGTGACATCCTTGATCCCGGTAGTCAAGGTTGCCGTATAGACTGTGTCCGGTGCCAGAGAGGCGGAGGCAATGAGGGTGGCACGATGCTGGACCGGATTGTAACTGACCGACGCCGGGACTGTCGTAGTTCCTTTTTTCAGCACGAATGTGGCGCTGGTGATGGTGCTCGTGTCCATTGCCTTGTTGAACAGAACACCCACAGAGGCGCGGAGCGGCACATTGATTTCTTCATCAACGGGTGTGGTCACGACCACGGCGGGAGGGACCGGCGTGCCGCCGGAGGCTGTGGTAAACTGCCATTCCTTGGTTACGGCCAGCCGGTTGCCCGACGTGTCGGCAATGGTGGGGAGCAGCACGGCTGTATACGTGACATCCGGGTCAAGTTGAGGGTCGGGGGTAAAGGTGACGGTCTGCGTCGTCCCGTTGTAAGCAACGGTTCCGTCGATAACGTAGGCGCCGTTCAGCACCTGGAAGCTTGAGGTGGTAACACTGGCCTGGTCGAGTGCCTCACTGAAGATGGCACTGACTGAGGCCGAGACCGGAACATTGGAGGCGCCGGACACAGGGGAGGTGGAGATGACAGTTGGCGGGGTAAGGTCGGGGACCACGCTCGTGGTGAAGCTCCAATCCTTCCGAGCCGACAGCGGATTCCCGGCCAGGTCCTTGACACCGGTGGTGACGGTCGCGGTATAGGAGACCCCGTATTGTAGCGGTGAGGTCGGTACGAATACCAGCTCCAGGTCAGTTACGCCGATTGTCCCGGCGACTGTGCCGACCGGGCCGTTCACGGAGAAGGTTCCAGAGGTTACGGTAACCGGATCCACCGTTTTGGACAGGGTTGCGCTGACTGTGGTCAGGGTGGCGACCCCTGTGGCGCCGTTGGCCGGGGCGGTCGTTACTACCGTTGGAGAAACCGTGCCGGGGGAAATACTGGCCACCGTCCGGTTGCCGTTGGCGTCATAGGCGAAATCGACCGATGCGCCATTACTGATATTAACCGACAGGAGCCGTCCGAACTCATCATAGGTATAACTGGTGGCGTAATCGGCGGCAATGGCCGGGTCAACGAAGCCTGCCGTTAGAAGAGCCACCGCCAGCAGAAGAATTATCACTGTGTGTTTCATTGGACACCTCCTGTAAGACGCATAAGGAGGTCGCCCATCGGCCGGAATTGCACACCCGAGTTCAAACCTTTAGGGCACATCGTGATCTTGCGCGACAACTGGACGCCGGGACCGGGCAGGTAGAACCCGGAATCGGAAAGGTAAAGCCCGGCCCGCTCATCAAAGGCTGCATTGGAGGTGCGGAATGGCTGGTCGAGGGAGCCGGGGGTGGCGGTGGGGATGCCGAACGGGTCGAAGCTGTAAGCCGCCGCCACTGCCTGGCCGTCAGTAAGGAGGGCGTTGACCCTGCCCTGCCCGTCGAGGAGATAGGAATAGTTCTGGCCGCCTTGCCTGAGTCCAAGGAGGGTGTGACGCTCCGTTGCGGCACTCTCGCTCCATGTGTAATCCCGGACCGGCACGCCGTTGCCGTCCCTCTCCTGCAGCAGTTGGCTGCCAAGCGTCAGGAAAGATGCCTGCCTGGTTATTGTTCCGTCGGCATAATCTGTCTCTCCCGCCGGACGGCCATAGCCGTCATAGATATACTCGCTGCGGCGGAGAACCCCTCCCTTGTCGGTAAACTCGATGCTGATCAGACGGTTCATGTCATCATAGACGGCCGTAAAAGGCGAACCGTCAGCGGCGTAGCCTCCTGTCAGGTTGCCGCGAGCGTCGTGTGTATAGCTGAGGGCAGGCGGTGAGGAGCCGGTCAGAAGATCTTTGGAGTCATAGGTGAAGCTGAAAAGCGTGCTCGGGAGAGAGGCAGGGGCCGCGCCGCTGGTAACCGACTCCGAAGACGGAAGATCGCGGCTGGCGGTATAGGTGTAGGCAAAGCTGTTGATAAGGGCATTCGAAGAGCTCCGGGTCTCCACCTGGGTAGGTCGGCCCATCACATCGCGGATGAAGGATGTAACACTGCCGCTGGGACGGGAGATGCCGGTCGGAAGGGGACTGGCACCTGTATACTGGAAGCCGTATCCATTGCCGGAGCCGGTACCGATGCCGGTAACGCGACCGAGCTGGTCATATGTATAGGTCAGGGACAGGCCGCCGTCCACGGAAATTCCCGTGCGCCGCTCCGCGGCGTCATAGCTGAGCGTGATGGTGTCACTGTCCAGCGGGCCGTCAATGGTGGTGAGCCGCGTATTAGCATCGTAGCCGTAGAGCGTCTGGCCGCGGCTGTCGCTCATGGAGGTGCAACGTTTGTATGCGTCGTAGGTGAACAGCGCATGTATGTCCGAAGTAAACCCCCCGATGTAGGTCAGGTTGAATGATGCGTCATACTGGAAGTTGGCGCCGGAGCCCCCTTCCTGGGATATCTGCTCGAGCTGGTTCGCCCACCCGAAGGTGCGCTGCAATGATGTATTGTCCGGGTATATATCCTGCACCGGCCGGTTGTTGAGGTCGTAGACGATACGTTTGGTGTTGCCGCCGGGATCGGTGATGCCGGTCACGTTGCCGTTGTCGTCGCGACTGTATGTGACCGTCCCGCCGTCGGGCAGGGTCTCCCGGATGAGCCGGTTCAGTCCGTCATAGCCATAGGCGATGGTCGCGCCCGCCCGGTCGGTGACGGCGGTGACCAGGTGGGGAGTATCGGGTGAATAGGCAACGCTTATGAAGGTGCCGTCGGGATAGGTTTTCCTGGTCACATCGTCGAGGTTGTTGTAGTCATAGGTGCGGGTTATCCCTGTCCGATCGGTGAGGGTGCGCACCCTGCCGAATGTGTCATAGGTCAGCGTGTCGGTCGTGATGCCGTCGGTGGTTATACTGACCAGACGCCGGTTGGCGTCGTACACATAAGAGGTTACCGTGCCGAGGGGGTCGGTGATGCCGGTGGGTTGCCCCATGGCGTTATATGTATAGCTGGTCTTGTGCCCAAGCCGGTCAGTGACGGAGATCTGGTCGTGGTTGCCGTTGTACGTGAGGCTTACAGTACCGAGCCCGTTTGTGATGCCGGTCATGTCGACCCCGTTGGGCGCATATGTTGCAGTCGTGACCGTCCCCAGCGGGTCGGTGACGGACGTGGGCATCCCCTGGCTGTTCCGAGTGTAGGTAGTGCCGTCCCAGTTTGACAGGAGGTCGCCGGTGGCCACGTTGTAGTCGTAAACATACGAATCACCCGCAGGGGTCACGATGCGATACACTTCAGCCCGCAGACCCGTAGTGGTCATGAACCGGATCTCGGTCTTCGGGGTGTCCGCGCCGTCGTAGCCGGGGTAATACTCCACGTAGTCCCGTGGCTGCACATGCCAGCCGGTAGAGGAGTAGCCGTCGTAGTAGAATTCCTCCTTTCCACTCATAGGATTTGTTACGGTAATCCGATAATTCTCCCACATCACCCCGCCGGGTGGCGGATAAGGGTCGGCGCCGTTGCCAATCCCGTCCGCCGGTTCAATATCGAACTGCCAGCTATTAGCGCCGACCCCGATCGAAGTCAGGCTGACAACGGCGTCGTAGGTAAGGGTGGAGGCATATCCTCCCATGTCGGTGATCTTGGCAAGGGTATTGTCTGTGCCATATTCAAAGGCGGCGGAGCGTCCGAAGGGGTCCGTCACTTTGGTTATCAGGTTGCTGCCGTCATAGCTTAACGTGGTGATTTTCCCATCCGCATCGGTGATAGTGGCGAGCCGCACCTGTGAGTCGTAGCCGATGGTGAGCTTCTGCCCGTATGGATCGCGGATCTCCGTCAGGAAAGGCTGGAGTGAACCGGTGCCGGCGGGAATATCATAGAGATATACAGTACCGTGGGGGAAGCGAAGTTCGAACCGGTTTTCTGCAAGCTTCACCAGGGTATTGTGGACCTTGTACGGAGAGATGTAGCCGCCGGACGGTTGAGGCGCGTATACATCCCGCCGGCCGTCGGGCATGAAGACGGTCACCTCGCCGTTGGTATCCATCACCAGGTAGGAGCCGTAATTGAACTGCCATTTCGCCCCGAACGGCTCGTGGATGGCAATGGCCGACTGGGAATTGTAGGAGAGGGCGATCTTCACCGGCGGCCCTACCGTCGGCCAGTATGAGAGCGGAACGTCCTGGACGAAGAGGTTCATGTTCACCGGGTTAATCCGCCAGCCGGGGGCGCCACGGGGGGACTCGGTATTACAACAATCCTCAGCAGCCTTTCTACCCTGCTGCCACCCAATTACTCTAAGCCCTTCCTCCTCTCTCTCACCCCCCAGGCCGCTCTCCCCCCTTGGAACTCCGCAGCAGCCGCCGACGATCCCGGTCAGTTCAGCCTTTGCCAGACGAACTCCCGCAAGCGGCTGGTCCTTATTCTCTCTGACGAGGGTGGCGCCGCTCCACTCGGCGGCAAACTCCGCTGTGGTCTGGACGAAGTAGTTCTCAGCCTGGGGATCGAACAGGGAGAGGCGATCTCCATCGATCCGCTCCAGAACCCAGTAGTGGCCGCTGTCGCCTGGGTCGCGCCCGGCGATGTGGACCAGAGCTGGCAGTTTGAGACGAGGCAGATCTTCAGGGGTCAGGCGCAGGGCTGCCAGGGTCGTTCCCTGCTCCGCCGCCAACGCGGTCAGGTCTGCGAAGCTGAAGCCGCTCGTTGTCTCCGGTCTCTTTTTTTCCAGATCATCATCAGCCTCTTTGATCCCGGACGCCTTGAAGAAATATGAGAGCGCCTGTGCGCCGCACGAAAGAGATCTGGTCCCGGCGTTTCTGATCGTCGCCAGCCGCTGCAGCCACTGGCTGGCGTATGTTTTCTCCCGCCAGTCGGTCCCCTCGCGGACAAGGAGCGCGAACAGTTTGGCAGCCTCGGTGGTGTTGTTCCGTGCCGCCTTGAGCACTCCCAGGCGGAGCCTCGCTTTGTTGATAAGGATTTTCGCTCCCACGTGGGGGTTATTTTTGTTCCGTTCGATGATGGTTCGGAAATAATCTTCCGCCTCCGTGGAGCGCTTGTGGTAGAAAGCGTCGCAGCCGAGGTGAAGGAGAGCCTCGGAAGCCCAGGGGCTGTCGGGATATTCGGCGATATGGCTCTTGAGCATCTCCACCGCCTTGACGTAGTGGTGACTGTTCCACTCCTGGATCGCCTTGCCGAAGGATAGATTGATACGGTGATGATGATCCTTAAGGGCCTGAGTCACCCGGCGCGACAAGGCGCCTCTCCTGGCCGAACGGGCCGGAACCCCCTCTTCCGTGGCCAGGTCCGCCGTGGGGAAGAGCTGGCCGCCCAACTGCCCCGCCGCCATCAGTTCCTCGTCCGTCGGCGGTCGCGACAGTTCAAGGGAGGTAAGATTCGGCCTTACCTGGGGAAGCGAGCCCGCCATTGCCGCGCCGGTTAGGAGCAGCGCCAGTATCACCAGTAATCCGATAAATGCGAATGCATCCGATTTCCGGGAGTTTTTCGTCGATGGACGGTTTTTCTTTCTCATCATCTCGCTTCTCCTGGTATTGAACTTTAATCCCGATTAAAAGTTTCAACCAAAGCCAATAATGGAAAAAGGGGGGAACTCTGCTGAGTTTGGATGATCATTCCGATGCATTTTTTAATATCATCATTTGCATTCGAAATCTACTATGAAAGCAAAAATCGGATGTCTAAGACTTACAGGAAGGAGTGTTACGTATAGCAGGAAGAAAGACTTTTTTCGCAAGTATGCAAAACCCGGATGAATCTTATTTCAAAAAAGAGGGACCACATCCAGTTATATAATCCATTGCGGTTCTATTGTTTTTATTTTTCAGTTTAACATCGGCACCTTTTGCAATGAGCAATCTGGCAATATCTTCTCTGCATTTTGAAACTGCATAATGCAACGGCGTCATTCCTCCGGGTTCCTGTAAATTTACATATGCACCTTTTGCAAGCAACAACTCAACAATAGCCATGTTATTCTGACGTACTGCTTCATGTAATGGCGATGTTCCAAAATTACTTACGTTTACATTGGCCCCCTTTTCAATCAACAGAATAACGACATCCTTGTTATTTCGAGTTACTGCAGCTTCTAATGGCGTATGTCCTCCATCAGTTTCCGCGTTCACATGGGCGCCCTTTTCAATCAATATATCAGCAATTTCTCTTTTATTATTGTATGCGGCATAATACAATGGCGTAGCTCCAGAGTAGTCCTTTGCGTTAATTTCAGCACCTTTGGCAATCAGCAGATGAACAATATCCTTGTTATCCTGAAATGCGGCATAATGCAATGGTGTCTGTAATGCTTCACCATCTTTTGCATTCACATCGGCACCTTTTATCAGCAACAGCTCAACCACGTCATTGTTACTTTGGGTTACCGCATAGTGCAATGTCATCTTGCCAATGCGATTTTCCCCGTGGCTACAAGCTATTAAGATGGTAAGACAAATGATCCATACGCTCATGCCGAAGGTTGTCTTCACGGAACGACCTACCTTTTATTATTGACAGGAACTTGCTTTTTTAATAGAGAAGTATAGAGAAATCGTTACTGTTTGTCAATAAAACTGTCCACAATATGTGGAGATGGACGTGGGTGATCGCCATTGATTTCCAATTGAAAGAATGTAGCCGCATCAAATTCAGCTTATGCTTGATTTCAGGAAGATATACTCAAATATTGTAGGTACAAAAAAGAGCTGCGCGGTCGTTGTAGCTTTCATCCCGAAGTCAATAAGCTGCTCCGATAACCAAATGTGAACAGTTGTATTTGCTATCAGTAAGACTGGTCTTGATCAAATATTAATATAGCCAAGCTCTTGTGAACCTACTAATCTTGACAGCCGATATATTACGAAAAGTAAAAAATATTGGCGATGACCCTTCATGAGCCACCATGTGTGACGTTTTCTTAGCGTCACTGATTCACTTCGATATTGATAGAGGGATTTTGGGACACGTTTCGGCAGGTGACGCTGAAGGGATGCGGAATGGCAGGTAACGGAAATGAACAGGGATATGTGGCGCCAGTAATGGATATAGCGACCGCCCCTGATGGGTTAATGGTTCAATTCATGAATTCTTTGGGGCTGTATCATGCGATGATGAAACGAGATTTCTAAAAAAGCCGCTTTTGGGGCTTTCGTAACAGCTTTTCATTTATTGACAGCGCCGGGAGATCCTAAGGATTTCTCTGTGGGAGAACGACTTTCCTCCATGAGAGGCTTCGTAAACCCCTGGCGGTCTTTGTAGTAGGCAGAAACGATACGCCACCGATTCTGTCTTTTTTGCAGATACACGGAAACTTCTGTTATCTGTTTGCTTTTTCCAATGACGTCAAAGGTGAACATGGCATTCTCTTCGCGGCCGATGGGAGGCATTTCTATAGGGAACCACGGATCGCATTTGTCCACCTCTCCGATCTCAGCCTTGATTGCCTGATTCTGGCGGATGAAAGACTCTGAGAGTTTGTAAGGTTCAGAATTCATCACATAATAAACAATGCCGTAGATAACGAAGATCACCGTAAGGATAACGGCAGCAACGACGGGCCACGATGAACCGCCACGGGGACGAGTGGGTTCATATTTTGTTTGGGATTCCTTACCCGTTTGAGAGGGAAAGACCACAGGAGGTGAAGATTTTGACGTCTTATTCATTGTGATGCATCCTCAATCAGCGCCTTCAAAAATCTGACAAAACCTACAAAATCTGGGGACAAATCCGGGGATACCATACCAGTTAATTTGCCAATATCTATTTATCCCATATCTTTTTTGCTGAATATGACTTGCTGTACGTAACAAAATGATGATTGACAGTTGATAGTCATAAGGTCATTATCTGTTTGTTTTTCCTGTCTTCAATGCACCGAATACCTAATCACGAAACTGAGAGGTGCATCGTTCATAATTAAAAACTTTCTTACCATCTCTCTTGACGCATTTGATAGTCTCAATTTCCGAAAGATTTCCGGCCATTTCGAGTCAGGGATTAATCGGACATCCCGATTGGGACAGAAACTTGCATCATAAATCTCAAAAGACTTTTCGTTCATCAGGAGGATCTCAGCAACCCGGGTATGCTCACGATACGCCGAGCAATCAGCGTCCGTACCACCAAAGGAAAAAGGATAGAGCCGGCAAACGTCGGGACGGAGGGGGTGTTTATAAATCCTGCAGAGTTTTTCATCGTTGAGGAATATGCAGGTCTCCGGCTTGCCTCGTAGTCTTTTCAGGTAAACTTCTGTATGACGGCTAATCAAATCTTCTGGTGACCATTTTAAATACCGGGAAATGGTCACTAAATCTTCCGCCGGCATCCTCGGGATGTAGGTCATGCAGCAAGTACCGCATTTCCGGCAAATAAACGGAACAACAATGTCATTTCCGGGCAGCTCAATTTTCGTGAAGAGCACACCTCTCGCGGTGATCATATCCCTCTTCAAAAGTTTTTTTAAAAACATATGCAGCAATCCCTAGGGAGAAATCTTATAACGTACTGTGAGAATTGAGGAAAGAAGTGAGATTATATTTTCTAAATGTGAATAGAGGAGATATGTTACAGCTTTTACACTAGGTCAATTTCAATATAAACACAATGCTAATTATTTATAAGGATTCCATCAGGATAATACTTACATTTTGAATGAGATAAGAGGAGGGGGATTGAGTCTTTATACTGACGTTTTCCTGGTGAGGGTCAGGAAGACGCCGGAGAGCAGAAGATAGGCCAGGGCAATGGTGTAATGAGCCTGGGATGCAACCCCCCAGGGCAGGTAGACCTCTCCCGTGGGCAGCACTGAATGGATGAAACCAAATAGGGTTAACAGGGCGCAGGTGAAGGTGCACAGAAAGGCGAGCCGCGGCTTACGGTCGATCAAAAAGGCCAGCATGCTTCCCCACAGCAGAGCGGTGAGGATAAAGCCGTTGCTGAGCACGGTAAGGGACTGATGCATTACCTGTAAACGCGGCGGGAGCATGTCGGGCGTGATGGCCATAGCGCTCAGGAACTGGCCGAGAATGATGATCACGAGGTTAGCGATAACCGGCATAAAGCTCAGGCTCACGGCGGGCGAATGGGCTTCGGGCGCCTCTTTATAGGCCTGATGGACAATTTCAAAACCGATAAAGATAAAAATGGGAGCCAGCACGGCTCTGGGGATGAGGCCCACGATCAGGGAAAGTAAGCCGATCACTGAAGCGATGCCGATAAAGAGGGCGGTTAAGAGCGTGTACCAGTAGGTGGCGCCCATCTTCTTGTACGCCGGGTGGCCGATGTAGGGTGTGGTCTGTGCAACGCCGCCGAAGAATGCGGCAATCAAAGAGGTGAACGCCTCGGTCAACAGGATATCCCTCGTTCGATATTTATCGCCTGCAAGACGCGCGCTCTCGGTATTGTTGATCCCCCCGATGATGGTCATGATGCCGAAGGGGATGGCAATAGGAAGGTACTGGATACTCTGCGGCAGGGTTTTAAGGAAGTCGACGGAAAAAACCGGTATACACAGGGACATCTCAAAGGATGGTGCTTTGAACTCCGGGATGTATCCACTATAACCCAGGATAAAATGGATAGCTGTGCCCAAAAGCAGCGCGATCAGCACACCGGGGATGCGACCGGGAAACTGCATCTTGCCTAAGAGGACGGCAAAGATAATCCCCAGGGCCACCATGCCCACGACGACCTCGTTGAATATCTCGATAAGCGGCAAAAAACCGAGCAGTAAAAGCCCCACACCGGCAAGTGACCCCAGGAGCCCGGCTGTGGGTATGATGCGCTGCAGCCATCCGCCGAAAAAAGAGGTTATGACCTTAACGATACCGATCATAAAGAGGGTGGCAATGCCGATGTGCCAGGTAAGTTCCGCGTCATGTGTGGCAATATAGGCGGGTCCGAGCACGGCATAGACAAGGCCGAGGGAAGAAGGAGTATCGAGACCCAGCGGCATGGCGGTGACGTCGTTCCGGCCCGTTTTCTTTCGCAGACGGATGGCCATATAAGTATATACGAGATCGCCAAAGAAAACCCCGATGGCCGTACCCGGGATCATGCGTGTCATTATGATATCCGCGGGATAGTTGAATGTGAGCATAAGGATGGAGCTCATAAAAATAAGAACCCCGAGGTTATCGAGAAAAAGGGCCAGAAAAGCGGTGGTTTCCCCCCAAAACCTGTTCTGATTAAATGTGCTCACTCGCTTCATCACAGCATCATTCCGTATCAAATCCTGGTATTAGACCTTTGAATTTCTAATTGAATCCTTCCTTCGTCATTCCGGGCTTGACCCGGAATCCAGTCATGATTTCGTGGTTCCCCGCTTTCGCGAGGACGGCGTCTGGATTCCGGCTTCCGCCGGAATGACGTGAGGAGTGTGTTTTTCAAAGGTCACGGTATTTCAGCCAAAGAAAACGATTTGATTAGACCTTGCTTTTATGTTTTGGAAATATAATTAAAACTATCTTATTTTACAACGGAAATTTGACGATACAACATTATAGTAATCGGTAAGTCGTCTGCTATGCTTGCCAAGAGGTCATTTTTATGAAATTATCCTTATTAAGCTTATAATACCTTGATATTGCAATATTATGATATTATACTACAAATACAGGAGGTGACAAGTATGACAAAAAGTGCCACAACAATTAGAATACCTGATGAACAGTTGAAACTCATACGGGCGATTGCTGGTTATGAAAACCGATCTCTGGCCGACATATTTACGGAGATGGCCGAAGAGTACATCGCAAGGCATCGGGAAACGCTCGAACTTTTAAGAATACCAGGCTTTGTCGATGAATGCATATCAGGTCTCGAAGAGATAGCTGCCGGCGGGGGAAAGCAACTCAATGAACTGGACAGTTAAGGTATCATCAAAGGCCGAGCATTATTTCAATAAGTTAGATCGGGTTTTAAAAGAGCGAGTCAAAAAGGAATTATTAAAGCTATCCGGGTATGAAAATCCTCTGTCTCATGAAAACGTAAAACCTCTTACCGGCGATCTCCACGGATTTTACAGGCTGAGAATCGGTAACTATCGCATCATTTTTGCCCTCATCAAGGAAACAAAAATCATCGGCGTGGTCAATATCGCACCGCGTGGGGATGCTTACTGAAGTCCGTGCAATACATCTTTTGCTGATGTGTGGCGGAAAATCTAAAAATCCGGGAATCACTTCATCCGGCTGAACAGGGCGCTTCCCGCCAGTACCATCAGTACCGCAAAGAAGGAGATGACGCTGAGGTCGGCGTAGAGAGGGAAGGTGTTCAGCCCGAGCAAGGCGCCCCTGACTCCGTCGACGGTATAGGTCAGCGGGTTCAGCTTTACTACCCCATGAAGCCAGGCAGGGAGCCGATCGTTGACGGGGAAGAGCGCTCCGGACAGGAAGAAGAGCGGGAAGACGACGAATGTCGCTATGACCTGAAAGCCCTCAAGGCTCTCGAAAAGGGAGCCGAGGGCGAGGCCCATTGAGACCATCGCTATAGAAGTTATGGAAAGTATCAGGAGGGCCAAGGGGATGCCCCAGGGGTTAATGGAAGGGAACAGGAATGAGAACAGGAAGAGTATGAGCACCTGGATGGTGACATCGGTACAGCCGCCGAGCACCTTCCCGAAGAATATGCTGATGCGCGATACCGGCGCTACCAGCACAGCCTTGAGGACGTCAAGCTTCCGGTCCCAGACAATGTAGAGGCCGAAGAAGACCGACCCGAAAAGCACCGACATAGACAGTATCCCCGGGTATATGTAGTCCTGGTAGTTGACTTCGCCGATGCTGATGCTGGCGCCAACGCCGCTGCCGAAGAGGAAGAGCCACATGAGGGGCTGAACGATACTGGAGACCACCCGGCTTTTTTCACGCTGGAAAACCTTCATTTCACGCCACCAGATGGCATAAACACCGAGAAGCTCTTTCCGGAAACGTCCGTCTTTCATGCCTCATTGCCCCCTCTGGCGGTACCGTGCCACGGAA
Organism: Deltaproteobacteria bacterium; assembly: GCA_026388545.1. Taxonomy (NCBI): domain Bacteria; kingdom Pseudomonadati; phylum Myxococcota; class Myxococcia; species Deltaproteobacteria bacterium. The sequence continues at coordinate 62,000 of JAPLJS010000070.1, read as the reverse complement.
TCCACCCAACTGCCGGAATCCTCCGTGTCCTCTTCGCGTATATCCCGCCCCGTAAGCTTGATGAACACGTCGTTGAGTGTGGGCGCCCTTGTCTCTACGCACTCGACGTTCGGGACCTTCGAGAGGAGATCGGGCAGATGGATATGGGCCTCTTTCATGGTTATCTCAACCAGGCCATCGTTCAGCTTTACCTCCGAGACATAGGGGAGGGCGCGTATCCTGTCAAGGGGCGGATCTTTTACCTGAATAACAACCATATACCCGCCCATCGATTTTTTGAGGTCCTCCGGGGCGCCAAGGGCAATTATCTGGCCGCGGTCAATGACGCCCACCCGGTTGCAGACCTGTTCCGCCTCCTCCATGTAATGGGTGGTGAGCACAATGGTGGTCTGCTCGTTTTGGGCCATCTTCTTGATGTAGTCCCACGTGCGCGCCCGTGTCTGAGGGTCGAGGCCCAGTGTCGGCTCGTCGAGGAAGAGAACCGCAGGCCGGTGCAAAAGGCCACGGGCCAGTTCGAGCCGCCGCCGCATACCGCCTGAGTAGGTACGTGTGATGTCGTTAGCGCGATCCTTCAGATCGACGAGCGCCAGCATCTCATTTATCCTTTTTCCTCGAACATCGGAAGGGATGCCGTAGAGACGCGCGTGGAGTTGGAGGTTCTCACGCCCGGTGAGCAGGGTATCTATGGTGGGATCCTGGAAGACAATGCCCACCTTGCGCCTCACCGCCGCCGGTTCTTTCACTATGTCGTGACCGGCAATTGAGGCGCTACCCGAACTCGGACGGATAATGGTGCAGAGCATCCCGATAGTAGTGGTCTTACCCGCCCCGTTGGGGCCGAGCAGGCCGAATATTTCGCCCCTTTCTATGTTCAGGTCGATTCCCCGAACGGCTTGTATCCTGCCGTAAGTTTTCGCAAGGGAACGGGTCTCTATGATGGCCATATTTGATAAGAATTCCTTTTGGGCTGGTCAAATATAGAAAATAAGGTTCTTGTACGTCAAGAAGAAAGGAGCGTAAGATGTTGTTTATACCGTACGGCGGTTGAGGAGGGTGAGACTATATTTTTTCAAACAAAGCCTGAAGCTCCTTGATCAGAGCGATCTCCATTTCGATGAAGAGATCGTCGGTGAGAGTGAATTCGACTTCGTAATAAGTCTGGTATTCAACGGCACTGGTGGCATGCTCGACAACCTGGGTGATGGCGATGTCCTTGAGGCCTTCGAAGTCTTTGGTACGGGAAATATCCGTCTTACGGAGGATCAGACGCATAGCCCTTTTGGCATCCTCGACGGTCTTGAGAATGATATCGATCCCCTCAAATTTTTTTATGGCCTTGATGATCTTTTCGTCCCGTACTCTTATTCTCATGATCTCTCCTTAATCAAGTGTAACATTTCTTCTTCGTGCAGCGTACTTAGTTTCACTAGGAGTGTATTAAATTTGGAGCGGCTTGTCAATATTTTCTCCTTGGGAGGCGCTCTACGGAATTGATTACTGAACAATGATAATCCCCGCCAGGGTACCTTTGGGAATGTCTTCCGGCTTGGCGTTGCTGCCGATCGGGTAGATTTCCCACCCTGATGCAGCGGCCATTTTATACACATCTATACCTACGGCTTCCATTGAAGGTCGGGAACGGAGGGAGATTCTGCATCGCTTGCCCTCCATCGCCTGACAGCGTTCATGTTGGCTGCAGAATGTGTGACGGCAAGAGCCGGCGGCAAATCCGAAGGCAAGGTAGTGGCCATCGTAAAAGGCCATGGACTCGATCTCACTTACGATATTAAATATTGACTGATACGCTGCTTCTCTTTCTTTGATTGTTGCCCTGTCTCTTACAATGACATCGGGTGGAACATCAATAATGAAAAAAACAGCACTCTGGTATCCTTTCAGTATTTTACGGAGCTCTGCCGGATTCAGCGTGTTTGGCGGGCAGTGTGCACAGGCGCCGTATCCGAAACACCGGGGAATCTGGCATTTCAAAACGATTCTTTCATCCACGGGAATCTCCCGGACTCTTACAATTGCAGCCTTCGTGGCCCCTAATTCCAGGGCTTTTGTTCTATACCTCTCAAGATCCTCCGGCAGTCGGGCCGCATTCATGTCGATGGTTATCTTATCCACTCTTTTCCCATGCATAGTATTCTCCTTCCAGATGTTTAATCGATTTTCGACAAGAATTCCCCATGTGTCTATAAAGTATAGAGAAGCGGGTTGTGTATGTCAATATTATTTCAATGCGAGATCAACAACAAATATACTTGTATATATTGTAAAATAATGACAGGAATGATATGTTTATAAGAACTGATAGTGGAAGATTGCCAATATACCTGAGTTCAAGGGGTATTTCCGGCTGCATTTCCGCCCGCGCGGAAATGATTCCGGTACCGCAATGGAAAATATAAATAGATAAAGATAGGTTATATGACAACCGAGCTGACATACGTAGTCATCACGCCATACAGTCTCATCAAATCCCGGACGGGGAATATCATTGCGCGGCTTATGTCATTCTCAGGCTGCGATCTGGTCGGCGTCCGGATGATGCGACCGTCGGATGAGTTTGTCGATGAATACATCAAACGTGTTAAAAGTCTGTGCATTGATCCACGAGTAGAAAAAGCACTCGTCGATTACATCGATCAAAACCTCCGCAGTGAAAATATCCTCGGTCAGCCGAACCGGTGCCTGTTCCTTATGTTTGAAGGTGAGAATGCCGTGGAAAGGATCTATGATATTGTCGGCAAGCTTACGACGGAAGCGGAATCGGAAGCAAGCAGGGGAACCATTCGAGGCACATACTGTGATTACATCACCACACCCGATGGAACTGTCCGATACTTCGAACCGGCAGTACTGGTGCCGACGAATCCGGAATATGCGAGAAATAATTTGGAACTATTCGCCCGGCTTGGATTTAATGACTCCGGCATCTATGAAGAGTGTGCTGAAGGTGAGACGACAATGGTCATTTTGAAGCCGGACAATTTTTTCAAGCATACAGTCCGCCCCGGGAACATGATCGACATGTTTGCAAAAACAGGCCTCCGGGTCGTTGGCGCACGCATGATCCGGATGAGTGCCGCACAAGGTGAGGATTTCTACGGATTCCTGCGAGATATGTTCAGGAGAAAACTCAAGTACCGGGTTGCGGAAAAAATCAAGGAAGGAATAGAACAATCTTTTGATTTTGAGATAACCGCTGAAGAATACAATGCCATGGCCGAAATAATCGCCGAAATGAATGCTGCGTATAAATTTTCACAAATTGTGAAGTATATGACAGGCGTTGATCCGGGCACAGTGTCGCCGGATGAACGTAACAAACCCGGCACACACCGGGCACTGGCGCTTCTGTATCGTGGATATAGCGCGGTAGGGAAAATCCGCGAGCGCTTGGGTGAATCAGATCCGGCAAAGGCTGCGCACGGTACGGTTCGTTCAGATTTCGGGCAGAACATTTTACAGAACGCCGCACACGCATCCGATTCTGTCCAAAGAGCTATCTATGAACGAAAGATAATCGGCCTCTATGAAAACGCAGGTGACGATTGCGCACAAATTATTATGGACCGGCTAAAAAGATAGTTTTCGTGGTATTTAGTTTAAATTAAGTTTGTTTTTCCCGATAGCACTGGGGTTGCATGAAGGAGTAACAGTATGAGTAAACGAAATGTACAAGACGCTAAGCAATGGGTGGAAAAGGCTGTAGCTTTTTATAAAGCTTCAGGTAAAAGAATCGCACTGGCTGAATATACGAATCCTAATGGACAGTTTGTTCTCGATGAAATGTATATTTATGCGTTAAATCCCAGAGGAACCATGCTTGCACATGGAGTCAATGAAAATTTTGTTGGGGAAGAATTCATTGATATAAAGGATTATGACGGTAAGATTTTTATCAAAGAAATCGTCGATATCGCAAATAAAGAAGGCAGCGGCTGGGTCACGTACAAATGGTACAACCCGGTAACCAAAGAGGTGCTGCCGAAGAACGTATATTTTAGGAAAGTAGAGGACCTGATTATTTGCAGCGGCGTCTATGAGGAATAAATGAGGGTCATACCCGCATTTATGTTGATCAGCCTTGTGGGGCGATCATTGCCGGAGTTGACTTGTCCGGAGTCTTACCTGAAATAGTATCATAAAAGGCCCGAATCTTCGCCATATCGGACTCAATGTTTCCGGTTGGAATAAGCGTCGGGCCGATACCACCCACCTTTCGCATATAATCAAGGAAACCCAGTACAATAGGAACATTGGCGCCATTGGCAATGTGATAGAATCCTGTCTTCCAGTATGTGACTTTCTTTCGTGTCCCCTCGGGAGCGAGCATCATAGCCATTTTTGCTTTTTTTTGAATGCGTGGATTGTTTGCGCAACCACATCACCGGATTTCGTGCGGTTGACGGGAATGCCGCCAAGCCATTTGAAAAAGGTACCAAAAGGCCATCGAAAAATAGCTTCCTTTCCCAGCCAGTTCAGCCGCATCTTGAATGCAAAGACTATGGCAAGTGTGATTGGGAAATCCCAGTTTGATGTATGGGGTGCGGCTATCATGACATATTTTGGTATCTCCGGCAGTCGGCCTGATCTGCGCCATCCGAATATTTTTAAAACAAGTAGTGAAAGGCCCTGGAGCAGGTTTCTTAAAAGGGGGATGTCGAAGATGGTATAATGCATAAGAATATTGAATCTTTTTTCTATCGTCTAATATTTTAAAGGCTTCGCTTAATTCTATTTTTTACTTTGTTCCAGGATTTTGTGATGAGAAAGCTTTCCTCCATGTTATCCACCATGCGGACGAATTTAGGCCAGGGGATAGCAAAGGTAAGCAGCCCGGCAGGAACGAACGGCCGGGCAGAGACATCGAACATACCTAAAACCGCACGAGGCCGCCCGGATTGAAGTTCTTTGTAGGGATAATCGACGATAGAGGCACAGCCCGCGCAGAAGGGTACAATAACACCGTGAGGTTGCGGTTCATCGAAACTTGCGAGTGTGAAAAGACCGGAAAGGACATCGGGAGGAGCAAAGAAAACGATCACTGACGGTTTATCACCTTCCTGCATGTTGTCCCATCTTTTGAACATAATATATTCGGAAGGCGCTTTGAATGGTGTCTGGTGTTTCATGTGTTCTTTGACGAGTTCCGGTGATTTCTTATATCTTTCTCCCTCCAGCATACCGGGAATGCCGTAGGAAAGGAAATATTCAAAATTAGGCATCAACTTGTCATCAAAACCCAGGTATCGCTTTCCACCACTACAGCCAGTGGATTGCACGTCAAAGCATAAATTCTTGCCATTGCGGACTTTAGCCAAATCACCGATGATGCACCGATGACCCTTCGGGGGTTTTAGCATGGATTTTGGGTCTTTAATATCAGTGTAATAAAATCCGATGGGCAAATCTGCACCGGGGAAAGAGTTATTCCAGTTTCTTATGAATCGCTCTTTGAATTCAGTATCCATGGCGGTCCTCAACAATTATGATAATGCGTTTTTGATTTCCTTAACATAGGATGATGTTATCTGAATCAGATTATCATTACCATAATTTTTTTCAACAAGATGAACAAAGGCACTGCCGACGACAATGCCGTCCGCGCAGGAAGCGATTTCTGCGGCCTGATCCGGCGTTGATATACCGAAGCCGATAACGAGGGGCAGGGCGGTTGTCTTTCGAATACGTTCTGCGTCAGTTCTAATATTTTCAATGAGAGGCTTTGCTGTTCCGGTTACTCCGGTGATGGAGATATAGTAAAGAAATCCTGTCGCATTTTTTGAAATATTTTTCAAACGATAGTCGTTGGTCGTCGGGGCAATGAGAGAAATGAAATCAATCCCTGCACGGTCTGTATATTGCCTGAGTTCACGCGATTCCTCCGGCGGGAGATCGACGACGAGAATCCCGTCCACCCCTGCCTTTTTTGCCCTGATGGCAAATCGTTCATTTCCATATGAAAAAATGGGATTGTAGTAACCGAACAGGACGATAGGAATCTCGCATATGTTTCGCAAAGATTCAATCATATCAAGAATGCCTGAAAGTGTTACTCCGTTCCGGAGGGCCCTCTGTGAAGCTGCCTGAATGATCGGGCCATCTGCCGTAGGATCTGAAAAAGGAACCCCGATTTCAATAATATCAACCCCTGCCTCCTGTAAGCTGAGGATGAGACGGCGGGTTGTTTCCAGGTCGGGATCTCCTGCCGTGAGGTATACGACTAATGCTTTCTGCCCTTTTTGCTTAAGGTCACTGAATATTTTTTCAATTCTGTCAGTCATCAAAGATTCTCCATTCTTTGGGTGATTGTTTCAGCATCTTTATCGCCCCTTCCGGAGAGGTTGACAATGATAATCTTGTCCTTATCCAGGGAAGGGGCAATTTTCATGGTATAAGCTACTGCATGGGCACTTTCCATGGCAGGGATGATCCCCTCCAATTTGGAAAGGAGAATAAAAGCCTGGACAGCTTCTTCGTCCTCGATACTTACGTACGTTACTCTGCCTGTGTCCTTGAAATAACTATGTTCCGGGCCGACTCCAGGGTAGTCGAGTCCGGCCGCAATGGAATAGGCGTCATGAACCTGACCATTTTTATCCTGGAGAAGATAGGTCTTATTGCCGTGAAGAACGCCGACGCTTCCCGCAGAGATGCTCGCTGCGTGGCGACCTGTCATAATACCTTTTCCGGCAGCCTCGACGCCGATCATTTCAACGCCGGGGATGTCTTTAAAGGGATAAAATATTCCCATGGCATTACTCCCGCCGCCTATACAGGCAATCAGGATGTCAGGAAACCGCCCTTCTTTTTTTAGAATCTGTTTTTTTGTCTCTTTCCCGATTATACTCTGAAACTCCCTGACCATCATCGGATAGGGATGGGGTCCTGCCGTTGTACCGATGACGTAAAAAGTGTCTCTTACCCTTGATACCCAATGCCGCATCGCCTCATTCATGGCATCTTTGAGTGTTGCCGTTCCCGATGTCACAGGTACGACCTCGGCGCCGAGTATTTTCATACGAAAAACATTGGGAGCCTGACGTCTGATGTCCTCTTCACCCATGAAAATCCGGCATTCCATCCCGAACAGTGCCGCAACTGTGGCTATAGCAACTCCATGCTGGCCGGCTCCCGTTTCTGCAATGACTCTTTTTTTTCCCATACGTCTGGCAAGCAAGGCCTGCCCCAGCGTATTGTTTATTTTATGTGAACCTGTATGATTGAGATCTTCACGCTTCAGGTATATCCTTGCGCCTCCAAGTTTTTCTGAGAGACGCTTTGCATGATAGAGAGGGGTTGCCCTTCCCGCATATTCCTTAAGGTAATAGGTGAATTCTTCTCTGAAAGTCCTGTCTTTTTGTGAGGCCTTATAAGCCGCCTCAAGTTCAATGAGGGCGGGCATCAGGGTTTCCGCGACATAGCGGCCGCCGAAGATTCCGAAGTGTCCCTTTTTGTCGGGTAGTGTTTGCTGCATAATTTCTCCTTCTTACAAATTACCTTTCAATACCGATTAGAGACAGGCGGGACGCCTGTCCTACAGTTGAGTAGGTTGGGCGTCTAGCCCGACACTATATATTTTTAAGACCAATATGTATCACCTATGATTGCGACATTCTTGTAAATATCGTTACCGGACTTTTTCTCTCGATCGCATGAACCATCTTAATGATAGTTTTCATTTTATCCGGGTCTTTCTTCCCTGGTGAAACTTCAATACCGCTGTTGATATCAACGGCATGGGGTAAAACCGTATTCATTGCTTCGAGAATATTGTCGATATTCAATCCTCCGGAAAGAATAAGAGCGTGCATTTCTTTTAATTTCGCTGCCAGGTTCCAGTCGGATGTTTTTCCCGTACCACCATAACGTTCGGAATCTCGCGAATCTATCAGGATTGCCTTAACAGGATATTTATTTACACTATTCAGGTCTTCCTCACTCCGGGGCGAATATGCTTTTATCAGTAAAGATTCCGGGAACTGCCTGCAATACTCCGGTGATTCATCACCGTGAAGCTGAATAAGGTCGAGTCCGCAGTATTCAAATATATCCTTGACCTTTTGAATATCATGATTCACAAAGACACCAACCTTAATTATATCACGCGGAAGATTTTCTATGATGTGCCTTGCTGTTTCCGGGGTTACATACCGTGGTGTCTGCGGATAAAAAATGAATCCGAGGGCATCGGCTCCATAGGTGCAAGCATTAATTGCATCTTCACGATTGGTAATTCCACAAATCTTGATTTCCAGTGTTGATTTTCTATTCATTGCCGCGAAGCTCTTTCAACTTTAATCCGATATTTTGAGAACACATAAGGCTCTCGCCGATCAAGAAGGCATGAATCCCAGCCTTCATCAACATCTCGATATCTTCTCTTGTGTTAATGCCGCTTTCGCTTATGATAACTTTGTCTGCCGGTATATGTTGCGCGATATTAAAAGAAGTACTCAGGTCTGTAGAAAATGTTTTCAAATCCCTGTTGTTAATTCCGATAAGGGTAGCTCCGGCAATGAGGGCCTTATTCACTTCACCCCGGGAATGTACTTCAACGAGGGCAGAAAGGCCAAGAGATTCGGTCAGCCGAATGTATTCTCTCAACTGCTCCTCTTCAAGAATGCCTGCAATGAGGAGGAGGGCGTCACCATTAAGGCGCCGGGTTTCGTAGATCTGGTACGGGTCAATGATGAAGTCCTTTCTCAACAATGGAAGGCTGACGATATTCTTAATATCCGTGAGAAAGGATGTATCTCCACCAAAAAATTCCCTATCCGTGAGGACGGATATTGCTGCAGCTCCGTTTCCCTCATAGAGTGAAGCGATTTTAACAGGATCAAAATCTTCTCTGAGAATTCCCCTGGAGGGAGAGCGTCTTTTAACTTCGGCAATAATGGCACACGTTTTTCCACTAATCGCACCCCGGAAATCACGGGGGGAGGAAAGATATCGAATGGCCGCTTTCAATTCGGAAAGGGGCATGGTCCGATTCAAACGGGCGACTTCTTCTTTTTTTGCAATAATGATCTTATCAAGAATCATAAAGTAATCTTTAAACAAATATTATTCTGTCACCCTCACCTTAATCCTCTACCCTGAAGGGCACGCGTCCCATCAAGGGAGAGGAACTCTCTTTTCCCTCCCCTGGTGGGAGGGATGAAAGGGAGGGGGTATTTTCGTAGTAACGACAACGTATCGAATCAACTATTACTCACCTCAATCAGGGCTTGTAGTTTTTTGACGGCCGCTCCGCTGTCAATACATTCTGCTGCTATCGCAATCCCCTCTTTGATTGTTTTTGCCTTTTCACCGGCCACAATTGCCAAGGCGGAATTGAGAACGACAATATTTCGACAGGCGCCGCTTTTGCCGGTTAATACGTCCTTTGTGATCTGAGCATTAAGCGAAGCATCACCACCGACAAGCGTGTCAACCGGAAACATTTCACCAAAGAGATCAACGGGGTCAATATTATACGTCATGATATTCCCATCTTTCAATTCTGTTACACGCGTCTCACCGGTAACCGTCGCTTCATCGAGACCGTCAGAACCATGAACCACAAAGGCCCTCTTTGTGCCGAGATTTCTGAGCACACCTGCAAACATCTCCGTTAACTGCGGATTATACACCCCGATAAGCTGGGACGTGGCCCCGGCGGGATTTGTCAGCGGGCCCAACATGTTGAATATTGTCCTGATTCCGATCTCTCTTCGCGGACCGATAGCATACTTCATTGCTCCATGAAGTTTAGGCGCAAAAAGAAAGCCGATGCCGATCTGATGAATGCATTCTTCTACAATCTCCGGTGGCGCGCTGATATTTACGCCTAATGCCTCCAGGACATCTGCGCTTCCACAGCTGCTGGAAACGGCTCGGTTTCCATGTTTAGCGACGACAATGCCCGCAGCAGCCACGACAAAAGCGCTCGTTGTGGATATATTAAAAGTCTTCATTCCATCACCGCCGGTGCCACAGGTATCAACGATAATTGAAGAACGAGCATCAATTCTTGTCGCTTTTTTCCTCATGATACGGGCTGCGCCGGTAACTTCATCAACCGTTTCACCTTTGATCCTGAGTGCGGTTATGAAAGCGGCGATCTGCGCGGGCGTCGCCTTTCCCTCCATAACTTCATCCATGACTTCCATCATTGCTGTTTCATTGAGATCTTCGTGATCTACTACCTTTGCAATTGCCTCTTTTATCATTGTAGCATCTCCTTTTTTATAATCATTTCTAAATAATTTTTTATAATTCTCTTGCCATGCGGTGTCAGGATCGATTCAGGATGGAACTGTATTCCTTCCACCGGGTATTCACGATGCCGTATGCCCATGATTTCTCCTTCCTCGGTTTCAGCACTTATCTCAAGACAGGATGGAAGGGAAGTCCTCTCCACAAGGAGGGAATGATAACGTCCTGCAGTGAAAGGATTAGGGAGACCTTTAAAGATCGTTTTTCCGTCATTGATGATCGGGGAGGTTTTACCATGCATGAGCCTGCCGGCTCTTACTACGTTACCGCCGAAGGCATAACCGATGGCCTGATGCCCCAGGCAGACCCCCATGAGGGGTACGGATTTATGAAATTCTCTGATGACATCAACAGTGATTCCCGCTTCCTTTGGCGTGCACGGACCGGGTGATAAAAATATTGCATCGGGTGCGAGTTTCCCGATTTCATCGAGAGTTATCTCGTCATTCCGATAAACCGTAACATCCTGGCCCAACTGGCCCAGATACTGAACGAGGTTGTAGGTAAAGGAATCGTAATTATCGATCATTAAGATCATAGTTTCCTCCGTTAGTTATTCTTCTTTATTTCAAATCCCGAGGCGGCAAGACGTATCGCCTGCATCATTCCCTCGCCTTTATTAACGGTTTCCTGATATTCCATATCGGGGTCCGAATCAGCTACAATACCCGCTCCGACCTGGATAAAAATCTTGCCGTCTTTGACTAAAATGGTTCTGATCGTTATACAGAGATCCATATTCCCTGTATAACTGAAGTATCCCACAGCGCCACCGTAAGGACCGCGCCCGGTAGTCTCCAGTTCGTCTATGATCTCCATAGCTCTTACTTTCGGCGCCCCGGACAGCGTGCCGGCGGGAAAGGTAGCCGCGAGGAGGTCAAAGCAATCCTTTCCCTTTGATAATTGCGCCTGGATATTTGAGACAAGATGCATAACATGTGAATACCTCTCCACTACCATGAGTTGATTGACCTGAACACTGCCGATCTGTGCTATTCTTCCGAGATCATTCCTTCCCAGATCAACCAGCATGACATGTTCCGCCCTCTCTTTGGGATCTTCAAGAAGCTCATCGGCAAGGCGCCTGTCCTCCTGTTCGTTCTTTCCCCTTTTTCTCGTTCCCGCGATAGGTCTTAATTCCGCAATCCCCTCTTCGAGACGGACCATAACCTCCGGTGAGGATCCAATAAGGAACATATCGCTAAGCTTAAGGAAAAAGAGGTAAGGGGAGGGGTTTACATAACGAAGCGCCCGGTACAGATCAATTGGATCCAGACCGTTCTCCGTATTAAATCTTTGTGAGAGGACAACCTGGATGATATCTCCGGCAACAATGTATTCCTTAGCTTTTCTGACGATGTCCTTAAATGTTTCAGGGGACATATTGGATTGGAGAGGGGAATCGTTTTCAACCTTTCGATATCGTTCTTTTGTTTCAAGGGGGGTTCTCAGTATATCTATCATACCGTCAATTTTATTGATTGTTTCGTCGTAAACATTCTTGAGATCTTTACGGTTTTCAGTAAAGGCGCACGACACCACTTTAATTGTGTGTCTGACATTATCAAAAACAATTAGGGTATCGGTGATAATAAAGATTGAATCGTCTGTCTTCAAGTCATCGTTGATCCGGGATGGCAGTTTTTCAAAATAGCGTACCATATCATAACCGAGATATCCCACGGCCCCTCCAAAAAAACGCGGTAGCCCGTTCAGCGGAACGGGGCGATAAACGTTCAGTAAATTTTTTAGAAATTTGAGAGGATCTCCCTGGTGCTTCCGGCAGTTAACCTTACCATTTTCATGAATCAGGACATCCTCTCCTTTGACCTCGAATATGATACGGGGGTCTGATCCCAGAAAGGTGTAACGTCCCCATTTTTCGCCGCCTTCAACGCTCTCAAGGAGAAAGACGTGGGATTTTGAGCCAAGTTTCATGAGGGCTGAGACAGGCGTGTCAATATCGGCCATGATCTCTCTGTAGACGGGGATTAGGTTGCCCCGGTCTGCAAAATTTTTAAATGCGTCGAAGTCCGGATAATACATGTTTCATAGTTCCTTTTCTTTGTACTTTAGTAAAAATAAAAAAGGCCGCTGATCATCACGGCCTTTCTTGTCTCGGTAAAAAAAAGCCGTGGAGTCCTGAGGAGGTCTCCACGGCTTGTGTTTTGGTTAATGATTAGAGTTAGCGGTGGACAAACCTCATCTTTGAATTACGCCACCACCAGTTAATGATTGAATGTATCTTGTTCATTTTTTCTTTGCCTTTAAAGTTGGAAATATTTATAACAATATTCAAAGATCGTGTCAATAAAATATTTTATGAGCCCTTTGATCCTATGTTCCTTGACCTTTTTACTTTTTTCGCTGTTTCTTCGCACTCAAATACTTGGATGGAAACGAAACGAGACAAATGTAAAAAGATAAAAGCAAAAAAATACCTTTCTGAAGATGACTGCATCCGGTCATTGATTGCCGGTTAAAACATGCGATGGCCATATAGCTCGATTTTCAATCTTTGATTTTGCTCATATCTTCCTGAAATGCAGCATCCGGTCATTTTCATAGGCATGCATCCTTCCAATGCGTAATGATCGCACCCCAATTCTTGGCTCAGCATTCCCCATTTGACCGTCAAATTTTGTTTGACATACAAGATTCTCCCGCCTTATACTCCAACCGTCAAAAAAGAAATTCTTATCTATGCTAATTGTAAGAGTGATTAGTGTGATACTCATTTAATTGATGAGTTCACAACCTTGTTTCTAAAAAAATAGTTAAGGTAGTGTGATGAAAACTAATAAAACTGACTGCGGAATGATAAAAAACCCGGAAAATAAAGTAAGAACAGGTGCTGGTATCTTTGTTGATACAATAAATGAATTAGGAATCTCTTATATTTTTGGACATACTGGTGGAGCTATAATGCCAATGTATGTTGAGATGAATGAGAGGCTGAAAAGAAAAGAAAAAACACCTGAAGTGATAATGTTTCGGCATGAACAAGGAGCAGGGCATGCTGCAGAAGGTTATGCTAAAATCACTGGAAGACCTGGATTTGTCTGTGTAACATCTGGACCTGCTGCAACAAACATTGTGACACCTATTGCTGATGCACACATGGATTCAATACCTGTAATATTTGTAACAGGACAAGTGTCTTCTCCAGGGATTGGGACTGATGCATTCCAGGAAGTTCCTATTGCACTGATTGTATCACAAATAACAAAACATACAATGCTAATAAAGAAAGCTGATGAGATAGAAGGAGCATTAAGACTTGCATATGAACTAACTACAACTGGCAGAAGAGGACCTGTATTGATTGACATTTGCAGAGATGCATTGCTTGGAAATGAAACTTCTCAATATAATAAAATTCCTTTTGGTACAAAAATAAAAATACCCATCGATAACTTTGATACAAACAGCATAGATGAGATGTTATATCAATTTTCAAGTGCAAAAAGACCTATTTTATATGTTGGAGGCGGGATTAAGGTCGAAGATTCACAAGATCTTTTGAGAGAATTTGCAAAAAAATATGACACACCTGTGGGAATGACACTGATGGGGCTTGGGACAATTGAAAGGAATGATAGACTTTCTCTTGGAATGCTTGGCATACATGGGACAGTTGAAGCTCTTTATTCTGCATTAAATGCAGATTATATTCTCGCAATCGGTGCAAGGTTTGATGATAGAGTTGTTGTAAAAGGTTTTGGGAAAAAAGCTAAAATAATCGCTCATGTTGATATTGATGCTTCGGAAATAGATAAAATAAGAAAAGTTGATTATTCTATAAATACATCTGCAAAAAGATTCTTAGAATACGCTCTTAGACATGGACCAGAAAGGATTGAATCATTAAAAGATTGGCATGATGAAATAATTGAGTGGAGAAAATTAAATCCAAAACTTGATGATGATAAGGATGAGATTATTCCGCAAAAATTCATTAAAGAATTATCTGACCTAACCTCTGGTGGTGCTGTTGTTGCTACAGGTGTTGGACAGCATCAGATGTGGACTGCGCAATATTATAATTTCAAGAATCCAAAAGATTTTATAACTTCTGGAGGACTTGGGACAATGGGTTGTGGATTACCTGCTGCAATTGGTGCATATTATGCTAATAAGGATAAAGCAATATTACTTGTTGACGGTGATGGAAGTTTCCAGATGAACATTCAAGAGCTTGCAACAATTGCCTCAAACAGGATACCTGTAAAGATGTTTGTCATAAACAATGGGTTATGGGGCTTACCTATGCAATGGCATGAGATGTTTGACAGAGGTCATCTATTTGAATGCTGCCTTTATAGAAACATAGACTGTCCTGTAGAATGTTCATCATTTAAAGACTGCATAAAGCGAAACCATAATCCTGACCTTGTTGGACTAAAGGATGTATATCATGGAATAAAGACAAACAGAATATCCAGATCTGAAGAAATAACTCCTGCAATAAAAGAAGCATTATCTCATAAAGGTCCTTATATTTTAGATGTTGAAATAAAAAGAGAGTCTTACATACTTCCAATCATCCCTCCTGGAAAAGGGATTGAAGACATGATATTAGAAAGAAAAACATAAAATTATCATTAGGAAAGATAAAAAATAATCCTTATCATTTCTCGAATAAAACATTTAAACATTTGAGCATCCCGAATCGATCGGTAATCAAGAAATTCACCTTGATTTTTATCGATTGAGCGTATCGAAGAAAGAGCACGGACAAGTTACTGTTAATAATATTAAGATCTCACCAAAGGGCCTTCCCAAAATCCTGAAATTGATCGATCCACAGGCATACATAAAACTGCGCAAAATTTTTAATTGTTTCAATCCTGCTCAATACAAATGGAAATAGAAATGAGATAAGCAATGAATATTATTCTCGAAGATGAAGGGATGCATTATGAAGGGTATTGCATCAGACCGCCCAGTGAGGCCGACAGCATCCTTTTGCAGGTCACATTGGGCTGCTCACATAACAAATGCACATTTTGCGGTTCTTATCCGGACAAGCGCTTCAAGATCAAGGATGACAGGATTATTCTCAGCGACATCCTTTTTGCAGCTCGACATATGCAGCACGAGGATCGCCTGTTTTTGATGGATGGCGATGCCCTGATTATTCCCCAACAGAGGTTGGTCTGGATACTGGAACACATCAAAGAGCACCTACCACGGGTCAAACGGGTTGGGGCCTATGCAAACGTCAAAAGCATCAAATTGAAATCCCTGGAAGAACTGAAGCTCTTGCGCCAAAATAACCTCGGCATTCTGTATTTAGGCGTCGAGACTGGCGATGATGAAATCAGAAATGCGATCCATAAAGGTTCTGCTGCTGCGACATGCATCGAAATGGGACGCAGGGTTAAGGAGGCTGGCATCCAGTTGTCGGCCACGGTTCTTTTAGGTATTGGTGGTCGTGAGAAATCACTTCGTCATGCCCGCGCGACGGGCGAGTTGTTAAGCGCCATGGACCCCGATTTTGTCGGGGCTTTGACGGTGATGCTCATTCCAGGGACACCCCTTTACCGTGATTGTGAAAACGGGATGTTCGAACTACCCGATGAAGCGGGATTGCTCAGGGAATTGAGGGAAATGATCTCCTGTACGGATTTGACCAGAGGATATTTTTTCTCGAACCATGCCTCCAATTACCTGCCAGTTAAGGCAAAGCTACCGAGTGGCAAGCAAAGAGCTTTGGATTTGATAGATGCGGCTTTGCGGGGAGAAATTGGCCTCAAGCCCGAATGGATGCGTGCATTGTGACGATCTACCTTTGTAAAAAAGTTATCGCGGAAAAATATTAGGAGATTTGGGAAAACAGGTCCCATGAACTTGCTATGGGTTACCTTGTCCCTGTTTTAGGCGCCAGAAAGATAAAAACTCGGGACTTTCAAATACAAATCGTGACAATCTTTCAATCGGCGGATTTACTGAATGCCACCTGAAATATGCAAGGTATCAGCTGTTCGATTATCCCTTAAGCGAAAAGATTCCTACTTCCTGAAGTCCTCCATTTTCAAAATTCGATTAACATGCGAGACTTCTAATAAGTAATGAATACATCATTGCCGATCCCGATCACACCTGAAACGACTATATCCAGTTATGAAACCTAATGGGGCGTGCGGGACATGTCCATTCGAATTATGTCTGAAAGGTCCCTTGCGACTAGCCAAAAATAAAAATGAAATCTGCTGTCTCAAAAAAACAGATGCATAGGTTCCCCCTTTTACAAAATCATCAAAACTTAATGCCATATGTGTTTTTATTTCATGTTGTCAACAAATAGAAATGTCCTATTTTGTAGCACATGATATGTCCACTTTTACAATGTTCAAGGAAAGGGGCGGAAGGCGTAGCCTGGAGCCCCTTTCCTTCGATTTTGGCGAGCGGCGGACTTACGCTGCCTTTTCTTTTTTCTTTGTTTTCAGCTTTCCATTTTCATCATAATCAGCCAGTTTCCGTGGACCATGAAAAATGGCCAGGGAACCGTCTGTGTAGCGATGGACTTTAACTCTAACCCTGACGTAATGACAACGATACCTATCAGGCGGAATCTGTAAAATTATCCCGTCAAAGCTGACACAATTATCGGGACTAACAGTCCGTTCATGATGCTCACAAAGCGTATCCTCGATATGAGTTCCCACCCAAGGAACAAAAGCCGAACCTTCCTCCAATGGTTTTTGTTTGAACTCTTTGTTAAATGCAGGTTGATATACCTTTCTCAGGTAATGGTTGGCAGCGTCTATGGTTGTGATGTTATGGGCGGCAAGCTCTTTGGGAAGTCTGCCTTGATGTGTGCGGAACATTCTTTCGCTCCGGCCTCTTGCTTCTGGAGAATATGCGGGGATCATCTCAATGCCTAACTGTTGCATGGCCCGACCGAACTGGGTGAGTTGGGTTTTGCTGACCTTGCCTCCTTCTTTCGGCGTAAACCAGTAGTGACTGCCTCTATCCGTATAAAGTGAACTGAATAACCCCTTTTTAAGAATCACATCCTGTACGCCCTGAAAGCTGCTGGCCGTTCCCTCTTCATGAACAAAAAACATACTGTAATGTTCATTTGTTGCATCATCCATCGTCACGATCAAATCCCACTTCTTGCCCAAAACCCATTCATGGTCACTCCCGTCTTGATGCAACATCATCCCTGGCAAGGGGTTACGATCTCTTCTCTTGCGATGAGAACCTTTCTTTTTTAACTTCAAAACCAATCCCTGGCGCTGAAGCGTATTCTTGACCCAAGTGTAACTCCGCACTCCCCCTTCTCTTGAATACCAGGAGTAAAAATGCTTCACATTCCAGCCTCTATAACTGCTCTTGTATCGCTCACCTAACGCCATGACCTCATCTACCGGCGCACGTCGATGTGAGGCCTGATTAAGCCGTTTATCGTCCAGACCCGAAAGCCCGTTTTCTTCATAGCGACCAATCTGACGCCGAAATGTCCGGCTGCATACCCCCAATATCTCTGCTGCTTCCTCCTGGCTTAATCTCCCTTTTTGCCATCCTCCATATGCCTCTTCAAATCGCATCCTCCGGATCTCCTGTAGCATCTCTGTCCGCTTCATCAGTTACCTCCTATCGGGTAACTTATTAACCGGACAGTTTATGTGCTACAGACCGGACATATTATTTGCTTCCTACAATGTTGTTTTTATTTCATTGACATACAAGGCTGTTTTCCCTATACTTTCTTCCAATAAAGGAAATTCTTATCTGTTCTTATCTAGTTAAACGGGCTTTTGCTTCGGTGCCCATTTCTACGGTACAAAGGCACTGACCTCCGAAGCTGGCAAATCGTCGATGATAGGGGATCAAATTGCTCAAGGTGATTAATCTATATTAACGGGGTAATGACGCTATGTATATTACTAATCTGAAACTAAAGAATTGGCGTAACTTCCACGAAGCTGAGATCCATCTTACCCAGACATCTTATGTTATAGGACCGAACGCCTCCGGAAAATCAAACCTCCTTGACGTGTTTCGGTTCCTCCGCGACGTGTGCAAACCGGCTGGCGGGGGACTTCAGAAGGCCGTGAAAGACCGGGGTGGGATTAAGAAACTCCGTTGTCTTCATGCTCGGCGTGACCCCGAGGTGAAAATCGAGGTCTTTTTTGGTGAGCGAGTTGATGATCGATCCAACTCCTGGCGGTATGTGCTCGGCTTCAAATCGGAAGGCAAGGGTGCTCAGCGCCTGCTTGTTTCCTGCGAGGAGGTTTGGCGTGCCAAAAAGTGTATCATCAAACGCCCGCTTCCCGATGACCAGAAGGACGATCGGTTGCTCACGGAAACTTACCTGGAACAGACGAGGGCCAGTGCCGATTTCCGAGAGATTGTGGACTACTTCAGCAGCATTACCTACCTTCATC
The DNA here is from genome assembly GCA_026388545.1 of Deltaproteobacteria bacterium. NCBI lineage: Bacteria > Pseudomonadati > Myxococcota > Myxococcia > Deltaproteobacteria bacterium. The sequence continues at coordinate 43,329 of JAPLJS010000070.1, read as the reverse complement.
TGGTGCCCCAACTACTCAAGTATGGAGACAAGATTGGTGGGAACCCTCTTGAGGACGATCCCTTCGGTCAGGGATTCTTGGAGCGGATAGCCAAGTGCCAGGTGAGGATACGCGAAGCAAGACTGAAGAAGATTAATGTGGCCCTGTCAGCTGCAGTTCCTCAGTTCAAAGAATTGCATTTCAAGAAAGATGAAGTGACAGGAAAACCGCACCTCGAAGCCCTTTATGAGCATCACCGCCCCAAAGCTGGGTGGCAGAGGGAAGATCAGTTCTCCGACGGAACACTTCGGTTCCTAGGCATCCTCTGGTCTCTCCTTGAAGGCAATTCATTGCTTCTCATTGAGGAACCGGAAATGTCTCTGCATCAGGCCGTGGTGGAGCAGCTTCCAGCCCTGATAGAGCGCATTCAGCGCGCTAGCAAGCAGCGACGGCAGATTATTATAAGTTCCCACAGTGAGGCCCTGCTCAGCAACAAAGGTATCGACTCCCGCAGTGTCGTAGTCCTTGAGGCGACTCGTGAAGGTACGATTGCCCGTTCCCCAAACAATGAAGAAAAAAAGGGCCTTGATGCAGGTCTTTCGGTTGCAGAGGTCGTGTTACCGCAGACACGCCCTAAAAAGATAGAGCAGTTGGGACAGATGAGGCTTTGGGAATGACGGGCGTTTACATTGCCACAGAAGACGCCTTAAGCGAGGCCGTAGCAGATCGTCTTATCGAGGAAGAAAACCGGGGCATTTACGTTGCGGTGCATCTGGGCCGGAAGGGCAACGACTATCTCAAGAGAGAACTCCGGCAATTCAAAAAGATAGCCCGCTATATTCCTGTCTTGCTTCTCACGGACCTCGATCGTATCGAATGCCCGACTGCTTTGATCGACGATTGGCGTGGAAGAATGGTTTTGCCGGAGACGATGCTTTTTCGGGTCTCGGTGCGTGAGACTGAGGCGTGGCTATTGGCCGATCGAGAAGGGTTCGCTCAGTTTTCCGGCGTGCCTCTAATTCGAATACCCAATCACCCGGAATCGCTTGTCGATCCAAAGGAAGCACTTCTCAACCTCGTCCGGCGCTACGGCAGGAGATCCGTAAAAGCCGATATTCTTCCTGCGCGGGGCTCTACTGCAAGGATAGGGCTCGCCTATAACCAGGCATTATGCGGATTCGTTCAGGAGTCATGGTCGCTCGAAAGAGCAGCGCAGGCAGCCGATAGCCTCGACCGCGCACGACGCCGTCTCCATGAACTGCGTCTCCGTCTGGAACACCATCAATAGGGCTCGATGTGAAAGAAAGATAATGATATTATAAATGCGATACATAGACCATGAACGATTCTACCCTTTAATCTTCATTTCGTTCATATAGTTTGACCTCACACTTCGTAGGTGGCATCAAGTTCCGGCGAATTTCAATATTTACTTATCATGCCCTCTCAATTTCAAATACAAAGCGATAAAAGTAATTTTTTTGGAGGTTAATTTTTCCGAAGTCCGGGGGTATTGTTGCCTTACTGAAAGAAATAGGCCGCATTCTTTCTATTTTTCGTAGATTTCAAAAGATAATCGTGATACGAGTGCCCTATATTTGATAAACAGTTGGATCGGTCCCATCCATTGTAAAATGTAGGAGGGAAATATGGACTGGCTGAAACTTACCCCGTTTCTTAAAAAGAGCGGGGTTTTTTATTGCTCATTAAGAGGTTGCAGAGGGTCTTATGCCGATCCATATGAGACGCCGTTATAAAAACAATATACCGACGCAAGAGTACGATATAAAATTATTTATGAGCGATGAGATATCTTTCCCGCTGGCGTCTTATACGGCAAATAGTGTTGTGTTTGGGTTTTTATACGGATACATATAAACATTGTTGGGCGTCAGGAGCGAGGGACCACACGTGAAGATCATCGCCATCATCTGTAACGCGCTCCTGTTCTTGATCATTCTTTACTTAATTACTTCTAAGCAGAAGGAGGACAAAATGAGAATAGGCACAACGGTGTCAGCATTGGCTGTTGTCATCTGCATCGCATTGTTTGGTCAGTCTGCGGTTGCAGATGTAACGATTCAATACAACGATTACAGCGGATCTCCAACCATAGGGCGTGGCAGCGGGACTTCAACGGATCCAAGTAATCCGGGTTACGGTGCCATGCGGATATTCATAGAGAAGGTTATCGATTACACCGATGAACACGGGCCGGATGCATTACCCGTCGGACAGAAGGTCGTTTTCCAGCGAAACCAGAGTACCAGGCGCGCGGTGAATGCCCTCAGGGCCGGAGTGCAATTTGCAAACGCAAATGCCCAACCGCAGCCGGCCGTGTCAGATCCCAACTGGGGCTTTATTTTCAATTCGGTGCCCTTGGGGATCAATTTCCGGCAGACGCTTGGATTTCTCTACGATGCGAAGCTCGATGGATTTGGGGGGAACGGCATCGAATTGGCACAAGCGATACTGGATAACCGAGGGGGAACTCAAATCGTCTTCCCCGTCGTGGGAAGCACCATGCAGGGCTCGGGTTATTTCCCAAAACCCATTGGCAAGCCGGACTGCAACGCCGGAGACACGGATTGTCAAAACCAGGGCAGTGGGATCGGCCTGGCTGGTCTTTGCACGTCGGGCTGGAGAATTCGCTATTTGGCTCCGCCGCAGGATATCGTGGACCGTGCATGTGACCTATTGGTGAAAAGAGGTGTCATTCCCTCCAAGACTCTCAAGTTCTATCCGCCTGTAGGAGGCCAGTCTGTCCTGTTGCCCATGCAACGAGCAACTATTCAAGGCTTCGAATATGTCACGCCGTTTGATGACCTTGTCGATTTCTTTCCAGTAAAGGATGCGACTCCCGCCAATCCTCGTGGTAACCCCGATACGGGCAATCTGAATTGCGGTCCCGTGCTTGCTTTCCCTATTCCGTCCGGTACCAAAGAGAACTGCTCGCAAAATATCGGCCAGACTGGCGCGCGATATGCCCATCATCCCTCTTGGCATCAACCGTTCCTGTTATCATGGATGCACATTGATAAGACCGCCTGGAACAGCTTGAACGCCGCCCAAAGAGCGGCTGTACTAAGAGCAGCCAAAGACTCCGTGATCGGGTCCTACAATGCTACCGAGTCGGTTCAGTGCAAAAAGCTGAAAGCCATGCTTGATTTCAATAAAGGCATTAACCAGCGAAACATCGACGGCACTCTGCGATTGATTGCCGGTAAACCTGTCAGTGCAGAAATCACTATCGCCAGGTGGCCGGAAGATGCATTAAAGGTTCTTCTCGAAGCCAGAGATGATTATTTGGCATCTCTCGAAGGACCTGATAATCAGAACCAAAAGACTGACGCGCAGAAAGACTTTTCCACCATACTGAAAGCGGTCAAACAATATGCCGCAAGTATAGGTGCCACCACCTTTGATCCGGGCAGATTTCCTGCAAAAACAGGCCTAGTCAAAGGCGAGGATTGCAACCTGGTGAAAGACTAACAATCGGAGGGGCCACGTTCGATCTATTGCTCATAGCATTGCGATCGCCCGACATGAGCGGCATGCCGTGGTTTGCCGCTGACGAAATAGTGCCTGATGAGCGAGATCTCCGACCCGCACTGCTCACGCAAGCTGTGCTTGACACCTGGTATCAACGGCGCGGATTCGTCATGCATCGGAACAGTCTATGCGTCGTGGAGTTCTGGTACGCGCGTGCGCCCTGCGACGCCCAACCACCCGTTTCAGCAGATGCGCCGCTGAACGGGAGGAGTTGCACCTTTCCTTCGTTAATCTGCGATACCGTCAGTCATGACAAGTTATTGATAAAGTAGATGATATAAGGTCTGGCGTATGCCATATTTTCATTAACCGCCCTCACTCAGTTCAAATACAAAGCGAGAGGTAACTGATCGGGCCAGCTTATTGAATCCGGTTTGAAAGCGCGTATATGCAAGAAAGCCTATTTTTCTTCCCTGGAACGTACAGGCTCCTTCCTGAAGTCAGTGAAACGTCAACCTTGACGAGAATACAAGATTTCAGAAGGCAATCAATGATATGATAGTCGCAGCGGTTATGATACAAGTGTCAGGGGCAGTTGCCCCGATTAATTCATTAGACCGACCAAATACTCACCAAGTGCATTGGAGTAAAAAGTGATACTTAGTGCCTCTGAAATAGCGATAATTGGTGTTGGTAGCACTATTGTGGGTACCCTTCTTGGTGCTTGGATTGGTTACAGATTATCTCTTTCCCTGGCTCAAGTAACTGCAAGACGTGGAGCTGCCATGAAACTAAGAGAAGCATTCAAAGACGAAATTTTAGCCGTCAATCCAGCTCAGCATGCTTTGGAGATTGAACTTCCGGTTTTTTTAGAAAATGCATTTGATAAACACAGGGCAGCTGTCTTTGATTTTGATTCTTTCTTGAAGCCCACAGAAAGAACTGATTTCTATGCCGCTTGGTACCGATACTATTGCCATTCAGATGATTGCAATGAAAATGGTATCCCGTATTTCGGACAATATTCTTGTCGTGGACTAACAATAGAGAAAGAACACGAAATGAAAAAACGAGTTCGGGATCGAATAGAAAAAATATTGGATTTTGCAAAATATCAATAAAAACCCAACTCAGCCAACTAACCCAGCCTCCCTGCCATTTTTGTAAGGAAGTATCAATTATGAAACAACCTAAATCTCTTGTAAAGCAAATGACCCCCGAAGAAATTGAACTTGAGAAAAAGCGCGCCGAGTTATCAATACTGGAAGATGAACTGACCATCAAGGAATTGGACCTGACCACATTACAGGTGGCGCTGGAAGACCTGCGCCGCCGCTACCTTCGCATCGTAGGTGTAAAGCTCGCGAAGCTCGATGATATTGAGGCACAGATCGCAGAGATTCTTGCCCGTCTTGAACCGGAGAACGAAGAAGTCAGGAAAGAGGCCGAACGTAGCCGCACTCAGGCTCAGGAATCTGCAAATACAACAGAATCAATCGCCACGGAGGAATACGAAACAGAACCGTTTAAACCATCGGAGGATCTGAAACAGCTATACCGTGATCTGGCCAAGAAGGTACATCCCGACCTCGCACCGGACGAACAGGCACGTGAGCGACGACATAGATTTATGCAGGAGATCAACAAGGCATATGCAGAAAGGAACGAGGAACGTCTACGATCCCTTCTGAATGAGTGGGAGAGCAGTCCCGATTCCGTGTCTGGTGAAGGAACAGGTGCAGAGTTGATCAGAATCATTCGCCAGCTTGCCCTTGTTCGTGCTCGTATTGAGGCGATTGGCAAGGAAATGGAAACCTTGAAAGAGACGGAACTTTACAGCTTGAAATTGAGAGTAGATGAAGCCCAGGATGCGGGCAGGGAACTCCTCTCAGAGATGGCGCACGAAGTAGACGCACAGATCGTGGGTGCCGATGCCAGACTGAGAGAAATGATCAAGCGCGTGGAGAAAGATGAACAAAGAAAAACGAAGCAGAACGATAGCAAAAAGGGTATTCATTAATGACTGAAACGGAACAAAAAGGACTGATTCTCCGGGAAAGATATGAGCTGACTGTACCAGAGCGTGCATTGATAGAACGCGGGCTTTTACTTGCGGAATCCCTTGGTAAAAAGGAATACCTCTGCCCGATTCTCAACGCCAAGTTTGTCCTGATCTCTGCCGGGACTTTCATGATGGGATCGCCTGAAGACGAACCGAAGAGATTATCTAACGAGACACTTCACCAGGTAACGATCAGCAAACCTTTCTACATGCAGACGACGGAGGTGACCCAGGGGCAGTGGAAGAAGGTGATGGGGAACAATCCGTCATATTCAGGAGATGATAACTTGCCTGTGGAGAAGGTATCTTGGAACGATGTCCAGAAATTCATTCGGAAGCTCAATAAGATGGAGGGGACGAACAAATACCGCCTGCCCACAGAAGCTCAGTGGGAATATGCTTACCGGGCGGGAAGTACAACGGTGTATTTTTTCGGGAATGATCCCGACCGTCTTGATGAATATGCTTGGTATGGAAATAATTCAGGAGCGAAAACACAACCTGTAGAACAGAAGAAGCCCAACGCCTGGGGTTTATATGATATGCAAGGCAATGTAATGGAGTGGTGTCAAGACTGGTTCGATGCTTATCCATCGCATAGCGTTACTGATCCTTGTGGACCGCCGAAGGGCGCGTACCGCGTCCATCGCGGCGGCTGCTGGGGCAGCTACGCCAGTCACTGCCGCGCGGCGTCTCGCAGCCTCAGCGCCCCGGACGACAGGTTCAGAAGCGGGTTCCGCCTTCTCAGGTCAGCGGATCATGATAGGTATGAACCCGATCGGAGAGAGAACCTGGAAGCGGAGCAGAGCAAGTCGACAAAAAAAAAGAAACAGATTGCCAAGTCAAAGCACCAGTTCATCGCTAAAGTTAGGGAAACCCTTCGGGATGGAGATTTCATTGCCTACAATAACGGGACGGTTCTGGATATGCGGACAAACCTGATGTGGGCGGCAGGGGACAACGGGGCGGATATTAATTGGCGCGGTGCTAAAAAATATTGCGAGAACTATCGCGGGGGCGGTTATTCAGACTGGCGGATGCCGACGCAGGACGAACTGGTGGGGATATATGATGAAATTAAGGAAAATACACATGGTGCTTGCGTGACGGATTTGATAGAGATTACTAAATGGTTTGTATGGGCATCAGAAACAGATGATTCCGACGCCGCCATCTTCGGTTTCAGCGTTGGCCTTCGGTTCTGGCTTCACCAGTCGATCGCCTACTCCGGCCGGGCTCTCCCGGTGCGTTCTGGCAAATAGGTCATTTGGTTCTTTTATCATTTTCTTTTTCCGGGTACAGGGCGGAGCCCTTCGCTTGACATAGATATTTTTTTAATATTTCATAGAATGAGAATAAAAATAAATGTTAGGTACAGCAAATGAATAAAACGGACGACCGCAAAGTAAAATATGGAATTACCATAGCTGCCCTGCTGATCGCGCTTGCACATCTCATATGGCCTACCCTTACCATAGATGCAATAACTCTAACTCTCTTTTTCATCGCTCTAATCCCTTGGCTTTCGCCACTTTTTAAATCACTTAAATTTCCTGGTGGATTGGAGATTCAGTTTCAAGACTTCAAAGAGAAGATGGAGACAATTATTGCCAAAGAAACGGAACCTGCAGATGAGGCAACAGGAGCGACGTTTAGCATAAATGCGTTCTCGGTAAACGATGAAGCTACCCGATTGGTAATGAAAGCTTTAGGTAATCCAAACTATACATGGCGATACTCGGCTGGCCTAACGAAAGAAACAAAGCTGCCGTTAAAGGAAATTCTCGCATCTATTGCTTGGCTTCTGGAAAATAAGCTCGTTACTGAATCAACAATAAGAGGCCAACGACAATGGGCTCTGTCTCAGGAAGGCCGGGATCTTCTCAGTAGCATCTTGAGAGCAGACGATACCTTAAAGGCCTCCTAAACGAGTGGGTGTAGCCAATCGCCAATAAACCCGGCCCACGGTGAACTCCGCGTTATCCTCACTTTCAATCGCGAATCCTCAATCCTAGGCGTTTCCTATTCTCCACGCTTTGTAGGTGAAGACAGCGATTCCGGCGGATGCCGATCTTGAAAATATTTAATGGGACTTTTTTTATTGACATCTTCCTGAAAGTCATACCATTTGTTTTGTCGATTCATTTTGGTAGATGCTATGTCTCGAAAATCAATGATTATGTTTGGAATAGTTATAGGCTCCATGGCAGGAGGGTATGTGCCCACGCTCCTGGGAGCTGATACATTTTCCGTTGCGTCATTGCTTGGAAGCACTATCGGTGGAATACTTGGCATATGGTTAGCATACAAGCTTCCATGGTAGGAGGTGGTGTCAAGTTCCGGCGCATGTCATTTTTACTTATCACCTCCTCTCAATTTCAAATACAAGTCGCAGGTCGTTTTGTCAGAGCAGCCCGTTGAATGCGAGATGAAACATGCTACTCCTTTACAGCTTATTCCCCGCACATGCAGCCTAGTTTTAGGATGCCCAACAATCTACGACTAATTGTGTCAGCAACTTATGCCGATTCCGTATAAAGCATGTCCGTTTATCAATATGCCGAATTATTAATTAATTTAGCACGATTTTCAGAGAATTATTTAATTCATATCGCTTGACATAGATATTTGTTTGGTATTTCATGAAATAAGCATAAAAATAACTGTTGGGAGGAATGAGAAATGTGGACAATCATCATAAGCAATCTGATGACGGGTTTCATCCCCTTCAGTATATTTGTATGGTCCACCTTCATGCCACATGCTGGCGGATATACTTATCTTACGATCTATATCGCTTTCCAGTCATACCTGTTTTTCATTGATTCCAACAAACCAAGTCCTGATCCAGAAATATGGTCACCTGACGAAATTGAAATACTTCGGAAGTACCACCTTGCTCTGAGATTTCCTTTCGGATCGAAAGATATGTCCTGCCATCTAAACCGTTTCCGATGGATTGGACTCCTGCTTCTTACACCCCTTGTTCTCTGGAATCAAATGTGGATTGCCGCAGCGATTCTCATAGCAAGTTTCTTCATCAGTGGCTCAATCTCTGTCCGACTTGATCCGCTTTTCTTTCTTGGCGATGCTGTCAACCGAGGCAAATTGCAGTTTGCCTCTGAACTCGAGTTATTGAATAGGGTTTCTGAAAGATTAGGAGAGCGAATGAAATAAGGAATAAACGCCCAACAATAAAATCCAGCGGTCGGCCTACAGCTGCTGCTGATCAGCACGTTATGTTTTAATGTAGGTAATAACGGTTTATGATATTTGCAAGATATTTGGTATCAAAAAGGTTATGCAATGTTTGACAAAAATTTGGTATGTCACTATACCAGCAAGGACAAAGCAATATCTATTTTATATGACAAGCGGATTAATTTCAGTCCCCTTTTATCTTGTGATGACCCGCGAGAATCTAAACAGTGGAATTTTGGTTTTATTGGGGCTGAACAGATGTTTTGTTTAAAAAATTTTAGAGAAGCTCTTTATGTTTTTGATAATTATATTAAAAATAATTCTATGATACTTTGTTTTTGCGGATGGAATAATGAAGAGATCAATTTCGGAAAAAATGCAATTCCTCATTATAGGCAAGATTATTACCGTGTGGGCTGGTCAAGGTCAAGGATGTGGTCACAATATGGGGTGAAACATACTGGTGTTTGTTTAGTTTTCGATAGAAAACAACTGGAAGAACAGTTTAAGTCCACATTTGAACCGAATAAGAAATTTACTGGAAGAGTAGAGTATCAGTATCATTTGGAAAGTTTTGTTAAAGCAAGGAAAATTAGTTGCAGAAATATAATCGGACATGGTGTTGATAAAGCATTGGAGATGCAAATAGATAAGTATTTCCATGAATATTTCTTCTTGAAATTAATGGACTACCTTGAAGAGCATGAATATAGATTAGTTGTAATAGCAAATGACGGTGATTCCATAGGATTACCCATTGAATCCTCTCTAAAAGGTGTTATTGTGGGCATTAATTTTCCTAAAGAAGAATATGAACATATCGACGCGTTGGCACAAAACTGCAACAGTGCTGTGAAAAGGTATTTCCTATCATGGCAGGAAGGACGACCTCAGCTTAAGAACCTATGTGAATTAATGAAATGAAAGATATTCAAACTGACATATATGCTATATATTAAAAGCATTAACATAACATACGCCTAGATGCAGACGGGCTAAAAACCATGGCCACTGATCAGGCGCGGCGTTCGTCCCAAAAGAGGAGTCTGAAGAAGGATACAAGATGAAAACGATAATCGCGTATGTCTTGGTGGTGCCTCTCGCGCAGTTCTTTTTAACCGCAGGACTTTGGCTTGGTGCGCTTCCGATCGCGTTTCTTCTTGTATGGGCACCCATTTCATTGCGAACAAAGATCGCGGGTTTTTGTAGCGGCATTGCTGGTGTCACAGTTGCTGTATCGTGCGGCTATGGCATCTTCCGTTTCGTGATCGGTCCCGGATCATTCACAATTGGCGCATTCCATTTTTCCTTTGATCGCTCCTGCGCATTACCGAACGAAATCTGCTACAAAAACTCATTTCCCCAAATTAACGACTTCAATAAATAGTCAATAACCTCTCAATAAAATCAGGGTATGGATAAAGCAGGTGAAGTGAAGAATTATAATATGTTCTAAACCAGTGTCTTATTTGTGTGTCAAGAGATAATAACCTGCCGTTATTTGCTCGTTGCTTTTTATCAGAACACTTTGTAGAGTCTCAATCCGGATATCCACAGAAGCATGGATGATATTATGTCTTGAAGGTCTGCGCTCCATTTGCGCCATGGCTGTTTTTCATAACATAGGGGAGTGAAAGTATATGATCGCTGATATTATAATGATCAAAAAGTTAGTTCTGCCGCTGGTTTTTATTGCTGGTGGATTTCTCATTGGGATCATATTTGAAAAAATCATCCTCAGAAAAATTAAAAAAATAACTCAAAAAACAAAATGGGAAGGCGATGATATAGTTATTAAGGCGCTTCACGGAACGACTACGCTCCTGTTTCTTGCGGCCGGTATTTACTGGGCGTTGGAGGTTTCGGAGATTAGCCCGCAAATGTTAAATCTTCTTCATAAAGTTATCTTGGTCATTGTTATTTTTTCCATTACAGTAATTTTGTCCAGGATCGCCGTAGGTTTTGTCAATCTCTACAGCGGGAAGGCCGGCGGGGCTTTCCTTGCCACTTCAATGTTTACGAACCTGACAAGCGTCCTGGTTTATATCATCGGTATTCTCATCATTCTTCAGTCTTTAGGAATTTCTATTACACCGATACTTACCGCACTGGGAGTCGGGGGTTTGGCCGTCGCCCTTGCTCTTCAGGACACTCTTTCCAATTTATTTGCCGGCATTCATGTCATTGCTTCCGGGCAAATAAAGCCGGGGCATTATTTAAAGCTGAGCAGTAGCGAAGAGGGTTATGTTACTGATATTACATGGCGATATACTACCATTCGCGCTTTGCAAAATAACACAATCATTGTTCCCAACTCTAAATTGGCGACGGCAATTGTTACAAACTATAACATGCCGGATGAAGAAATATCGACGTCTGTGGAAGTGGGCGTGAGCTATGATAGTGACCTTGAGAAGGTTGAAAGAGTAACGATTGAGGTGGCCAGAGAAATCATGAGAGAAGCTGAAGGGGGTGTCCCGAGCTTTGAACCCTCGGTTCGCTACTTCAGATTCGGAGATTCAAGCATTAACTTTAATGTCTCTCTGCGTGTAAAAGAGTTTGTTGATCAGTATGCAATCAGGCATGAACTCATAAAGAGACTGCACAAACGTTACAGAATAGAGGGGATTGATATTCCCTATCCCGTCAGAACAATTTACATGAAGGACAAAGTTTGACGGTTTCGTAAAAAGTCAAAAATTCTATGGAAGCATCTTTCTTGACAGATGTTATTTAGTCTATTAAAGTCTCATTGTTTCAAATCTATATAAGGAGACGTCTTATGGCCGACGTTCTATTTCGAAAAGTTGACGGTCCACAGGGTCAATACCCATCGCATCTATCTTCATTGTTAAATGAATTAAAAAATCCTTTCAAAAGAGGGGATTCTGTAGGAATAAAACTTCACTGGGGTGAGAGAGGTAATCGCAGCTTTTTATCTCCGGTATATGCTAAAGAAATTGCACAGTGGCTCATTAATCAGGGTGCAAAACCGTATGTATTCGATACTACGGCACTCTATTCGGGAGGTCGTCGCACGGGAAGCGATTCATTAAAAACTGCGGAAGAACATGGCTATACAGCAAAATATCTCGAATGCCCGATTGTAATCGCCGACGGTTTGGATGGTCGAGACGTTATGGATATACCCGCCGATTTCAAGCATTTCAAAACAGTTCAAGTTGCTTCTGTTGTTGAAAATACTGATGGATTCGTTATTTTTTCTCATTTCAAAGGGCATATGGCAGCCTTTTTCGGTGGCGCCATTAAAAATATTTCCATGGGTTTTGCGTCCCGCGCGCAGAAACAGCGCATGCATTCGGACGCACGCCCATCGATCAAAAAGGACAAATGTACACGCTGCGCCTTATGCGTTGAGGTTTGCCCGACAGGTGCGGCGCAGTTTGCCGATGATGGTTATCCCACGTATAACCTTGAAACATGTATTGGCTGTGCGCAATGTATTGCCCTCTGCCCGGAAATGGCCCTGAGGATTTTGTGGAATACGGACGATACTGTTTTTCAGGAGAAATTGATCGAGACGGCAGCGGCAGTATGGAAGCGCATTAAAGACAGAACAGTGGTGATAAATGCACTTCTCAACATAACCGTAGAGTGTGATTGTTTGCCGGGAGATAATCCTCAAATGTTCAATGATTTAGGTTTTATTGGCGGATACAATCCGGTAGCGGTTGACGCAGAATCTCTGAAGCTTATCGGCAGTGAACCATTCGAAAAAGCTCATCCAAATATTCCCTGGCAAAGACAATTTGAATACGCGAGGGAAACGGGTTTTTATACTAACGCCACGTGAAAAATTCCCATGATTGAATACAAAAACGAACTTAACCATGAACAACTTTGTGTTGTGATGGAGGATAGCGGCCCCATTCTTGTCATTGCCGGCGCCGGCAGCGGTAAGACGCGTACACTGACCTACCGGGTAGCACGGTTAATAGAGTCGGGGATTAATCCCGAAAGGATTCTGCTGGCAACCTTCACCAACAAAGCTGCACGAACAATGCTTTCCCGAGTGAAGGCTCTGACAGATGTAAATATCAACTATATGTGGGGCGGGACGTTTCATCATATTGCTCATCGTATTCTCAGAGCAGATTCACATCACCTGGGCTATGAACGGAACTTTTCCATTTTAGACAGCGAAGATTCAAAGCAATTGATCAATACATGTATCTCCGAGATAGGGATAAACACCAAAACTGATAAGTTTCCAAGAGCGGATGTACTAAGAGACGTCATCAGTTATTCTTTTAATACAGAATCTCCGCTCGAAGAAGGTGTAAAATGGAAATACCCATATTTCTATAATTGTCTTGAAGGAATAATGCGGGTAGCAACCCATTACCAGATCCGAAAAAAGACATTAAACGTAATGGATTTTGATGATCTTCTCATCAACTGTAAAAACCTTCTTATGGATTTTCCCGATATATTAATGAAATATGCGGAGAAGTTTTCCAATATCCTTGTTGATGAATATCAGGATACAAATAGTGTTCAGGCAAAAATAGTGGATCTTTTGGCCTCAAACCACGGAAACCTTATGGCAGTCGGAGATGATTCACAGAGTATATATGCTTTCAGAGGCGCCAATTTTGCAAATATAATCATGTTTCCGGAGAAATATCCCAAGTGTAAGGTTTTCAAGCTTGAGACTAACTACCGCAGCACACCGGAAATCTTACATCTTGCAAATATGAGTATCGTCAATAATGATAAACAGTATCAAAAAACTCTCAGGTCGGTGAGAAAAACAGGTATACGGCCAATTCTCATACCGGCAAGAGACGTTCTACAGCAGGCCAATTTTGTTGCGCAGAGGATGCTTGAGTTGATACGGGAAGGTATACCCGTAAATGAAATCGCTGTCCTGTATCGAGCTCATTATCATTCCATGGAACTTCAAATGGAAATGGTGCGCAGAGGAATCCCTTTTGAAATCCGTTCCGGCATCCGTTTTTTTGAACAGGCCCATATTAAGGATGTAACAGCCTATATGAGGATTGCCCTGAATCCTTTTGATGAACTTGCGTGGAAGAGGGTACTCGGACTTTATAGTAAGATCGGAAAAGTGACGGCTGAAAAATTATGGAAGTTTCTACTTTCGCAGAAAAGCCCCCTCGAAGCCGCGCTGAGTGATGATTTTCTGAAGAGTGTAACGAAAGCGGCCAGGCAGGGTCTCATACAGTGCCGGCATACACTGGGAAAGCTTATAAATTCTTTGCCTGACGCAAGTCCATCGAGGATTATAGAAATTGTTCTGGAGAGCGGTTACCGTGATTATTTACAGGAACGATATACCGACGCTGCATCAAGGGAAGATGACCTTGATCAACTTTCACATTTTTCTACGCGCTTTTATTCTTTAGATGATTTTTTAAGTGAACTGTCACTGATGACGAATATGGACGAAACAAATGAAACTGAACTGGATGACATAAATGGAGACAAGGTCATCCTCAGTACAATCCATCAGGCCAAAGGGCTCGAATGGTCGGTCGTATTGATGATATGGTGTGCAGACGGAATGATGCCGCTGGCGCGCGCCCTGAAAGACCCGGGTGGTGAGGAGGAGGAACGAAGGCTCTTTTATGTTGCGACAACCAGGGCAAAAGATCAGCTTTATCTCTGCTACCCTTTAATGAGTTATGCAAGGGGGATGGGTAATGTAAACCACATCCCCTCCAGATTTATCAGGGAACTGTCCCCGTCATCACAATATACGAAATCCTGTCCATATGATCACTGGATTGTCGACGAAGACAGAAGTTATTAAACCCAGCGGTCTGATTTTGCTTTCGTCTCATATTCTTCTCTGAGGGCTATTTGAGTAGCTTCCGCAATGTCTTCGACCCTTTTTACCCAGTCTTCAAACTTTATATCCACACCGAAGATGCCGACCATTTCGTCATTATCATCAACAATAGGAGTAGACACAGTAATACAAAGCGCCCCCGTCATCTTTGATATATAAAAATTGGTCACATGCATCTTTCCTGTCTGCAGCGGTTTGATAAACCACTCTCTATCTGACTGATCCGTTCCCACACCGTAGTTTTCGTATTTTGCCCTGTCCGCAATATTGGTTATGTTCTTTGTTGTCTTTTTACCATTCATATCAACAACATAGGCAAACTGGATAGAAGGATTTTCTTCAATGGTCTGCTGCATAATCGGTTCCTGAAGTTCCGGTTTCATTGTCTTCATCACGGGGTGGTCGATCACCTGCTTGACGACATTCAATGCGGCCTGAGTCGCCATGTACTTGATTTTATCCAGATCGGACATGAAGAGTTCCGGGAGATATTTGCGAACCATTCTTTCAAGTTCTTCGGGGGATATACCGGTTACCCTGCCGGATTCGTATTGTTCCATAACCCATTTGTGGATTTTTGAAACACCGGGGTGCCTTTTATCAATTATGTTTTCACCTTTTGAACTCAGACGTGTATTAATCCAGTGAGCAATACCGGCTTTTCCTGATTTATCGGTAATCATGGTCACGATGGGTCTCTTCAATATCTTGGTTGTATCGAAGATATTATAAATCTCTTCGTTTTTTATCAGACCATCAGCGTGAATACCGGCCCTTGTTATATTGAATTCAGAACCGACAAAGGGATAATTGGCAGGAATTTTTGTAACTATTTCATTTTCAAAATAATCGGCGATATCGGTAATAATAGTAGTATCGATTCCATTGTTCGTACCTTTTAGTCCTATATACTCGATGATAAGACCCTCTATGGGGGAATTTCCCGTCCGCTCTCCCAGTCCCAGCAATGTTCCGTTTGCTCCACTGCACCCATAAAGCCAGGCCGTCGTAGCATTAATCAGCGCCTTGTGAAAATCGTTATGGCCGTGCCATTCAAGAAGATGACCGGGAACACCTCCCTCATCGATAAAAGCCCTGATTAACTTATCGACACTGCGAGGCAGTGATGCACCCGGATAGGTCACGCCGTAACCCATAGTATCACAAAGCCTGATTTTGATATCGATTCCGCTTTCTTCACGCAGCTTCATGAGTTCACTGGCAAAGGGGATGCAAAATCCATAGATCTCTGCCCGTGTAATATCTTCGAAGTGACACCGGGGGATAATGCCTTCATCAAGAATGGCTTTTACAATATCCATGTATTCATTGAATATTTTCTTTCTGGTCGTATTCATTTTGAGAAAAATATGGTAATCAGAAACAGATGTTAATATGCCTGTTTCCTTCAATCCTGTTTCCTTTACCAGTTTGATATCGTCTTTTTGGGCCCGTATCCAGCCGGTAATTTCGGGGTATTTTATGCCTAGTTCAAGACATTTCGTCACCGCTTCCCTGTCTTTTTTGCTGTAGAGGAAGAATTCTGACTGTCTGATGACGCCATTTACACCGCCTAACCTGCCCATCAGGGCATAGAGATCAACAATCTGCTTGACTGTATACGGTGGCCGTGCCTGTTGCCCATCCCTGAATGTTGTATCTGTGATAAATATATCTTCAGCCGGGTTAATTGGGATGATTTTGTGGTCGAAGTCAATCCTGCTTACCTCATCATAGGGAAAAACACTCTTCTGTAAATTTGGCTCCTCCACATCCTGAATATTTAATTGCCAAAATTTGGAATGTTCGTGTTCCAGAACTCTTCTTTCTTTATTCCATCGTGCCATAGTATAAACTCCAATTGTATTCTTAAACAAAAAAAGAGGGCACCCTGAAACCAGCTGTGCCCTCTTTAGGGATATGCTGCGGGTTTCAGTCTACCGGTAAATTTGCCTGCTTTGGGGGTGAATAGGGCTTAGTTGCACCTGCCTTTTTTCTCAGCATTTTAATCTTTTCCAACGTGTACCCCTTTCTCGGGATATTGAGCTTTTGTCCCGGATAGATCAGATTAGGATCCTTGATCTTGTCTTTGTTGGCCTCGTAAATAATGGACCACATTAAAGAATCATTGTACACGTCTTTATATTTGGCTGTCCACCATAAACAATCACCCTTTTTCACAATATACTGTGTTCGTAAGGCTACATCCTTCTTTGCCGGTTTTTTAGCGACTGCCTCCTCCTTTTTTTCAACAACTGCCTATTTCTCAACTATCTCCTGCTTCACAATTACCAAAGGCTGCCCTTCCTGTTTTTTTTCAGCCTGGGCTTGTACCTCAATCACTGGCTTTACTTCTGCGGCAGTGACTTCCTGTTTCTGTTCAACTACCGCCGTTTTTGACGGTTGTTTCGCACATCCTGAAAAAATAAAAATAAGACCCATAATGATGAATGTATTTATGAAGGCGCCAAACCATCGGTAATGTGACATACAATTTTCCTCCTCACGTATTTTAGAAATACCCCTCACTCGATAAAAGTCGCAAATATTCCTTTTTCTATGACTTTAAAGTAATAATATGAGTCTTGTTTGTCAATAGAAAATTACAGATAAGTATCAGACAACTTTCAGGGAGAGTTCCATCAGTTGCTCTATGCTTACCTCCGATGGCGCATCGGTAAGAAGGCATGTCGCCTTCTGTGTTTTTGGAAATGCAATAACGTCTCTAATGGAATCGACACCGGCCATTATCATAATGAGCCTGTCAAAGCCGATAGCGAGACCTCCGTGTGGGGGAGTACCGTACTCAAGGGCATCAAGGAGAAATCCAAACTTCATCCTTGATTCCTGCTCTGTAAGCCCCAGAGTTTTAAAAATCATGGATTGGATAGTCTGGCGATGGATACGGATGCTCCCTCCGCCTATCTCAGTTCCGTTGAGAACAAGATCGTAAGCCCTGGCTCTGACTTTGCCGGGATCAGTTGCAAGTAATGGAATATCTGCTAAAACAGGAGATGTGAAAGGATGATGCATGGATACATATCTTTTTTCGGCATCGCTATATTCGAAGAGAGGAAATTCATTTACCCATGTAAACGAAAATTGCTCCGGTTTAATCAAGTTTAACTTTTTTGCCAGGTGCATTCTGAGATTACCCAGGGCATCGTGAACAACCGAAGGAGAGTCAGCCAGAAAAACGATAACATCTCCATCACTTGATTCCATTTTCCTGTTAATCTGTTCAACTTCGGAATGCTTAAGAAACTTGAAGATGGGCGAAGTCCATCCGTCAGGATTTATCCTGGCCCATGCAAGGCCTTTGGCGCCATAATCACTGACGTAATCGGTAAGACCGTCGAGGTCCTTCCGAGTGAGGCGTTTTCCGTCTTCAATTTTAATGGCTTTCACTATTCCTCCACTGCTTGCAACTTCCTGAAACACCTTAAAATTGGAGTTTCTGACAATATCCGTAAGATCTCTCAATTCAAGGGTGAAGCGGACATCAGGGTTGTCCTTACCGTACCGTTCAATAGCATTCGAATAGGATATCCTGGGAAATGGGGTCTTCAATTCTATGTTAAGACAGGTTCCGAATAAATGAACGATGAGACCTTCAATAATTCGATAAATATCTTCTTCGGTAATAAATGACATTTCAACGTCAATCTGCGTAAACTCAGGCTGGCGATCTGCCCTCAGGTCCTCATCCCGGAAACATTTGACAATCTGATAGTATTTGTCAAAGCCCGATACCATCAATAACTGCTTGAACAGCTGTGGTGACTGGGGGAGGGCATAGAACATCCCCTGATTAATCCGGCTCGGAACGAGATAATCACGTGCACCTTCAGGTGTACTTTTTGTTAGAAAGGGTGTTTCAACTTCAATGAATCCTTCCTTTTGAAAATATTGCCGGGTTTGCGCTGCGACATTGCTTCTGAGAATAAGGTTTTTCTGTATTACCGGCCGTCTCAGATCGAGGTATCGGTACTTCAGACGTACGTTCTCGGAGACCTCCACATTCTCATTCAGTACAAAAGGTGGCGTCTTTGATTCATTAAGAATTTCGAACGTATTAACCAAAATTTCAATATCACCGCTTTTTAAGTGAGGATTTTCCATTCCTTCAGGTCTTCTTTGAACCTTGCCGCTTACGGCAAGAACAAATTCGCTTCTGATTTTATGAGCTTCAGTGTGGCAATCAGGATTAGTGTCGGGATTAAATACGATCTGGGCAAGTCCTTCACGATCCCGCAGGTCAACAAAGATAACACCCCCATGATCCCGTCTCCGGTGTACCCATCCCATCAGGATTACATCTTCACCAACATTGGATGCAGCAATATCTCCGCAATAATGTGTTCTTTTCTTCACTGTTAAAAATTCAGACAAGATTTTAACTCCCATTTGCTTTTTTTATAATTGTTTCTTCCAGACAATCAAGGCCCACGTTTTCTTGTGTTCCTTTTTTCATATCCCTCAATTCAGCCTTATTTTCTATAATTTCCTTTTCGCCTAAGATAAGCGTATAGTGACATTTGAGTTTGTCCGCTCTGTTCATCTGACTTTTAAGGCTTTTCCCCGAATAATCCATTTCCGCTTGAAATCCGTTTATACGGAGTCGGTTGCATATCGCAAAGGCTAATTTTTGTGCCTTATTACCGAGGGCAGCGATGAAGATGTGGGGGGGTACCAAAAAATCCTCATCCTTAATAGGTGAAATTGAAATCAGCCGTTCACATCCAATCGCAAATCCTATTCCAGGGAGATCCGGTCCGCCAAGATCTTTTACAAGGCCGTCGTATCGACCGCCGCCGACGACGGCATTCTGGGCTCCAAGATGTTCCATCACTACTTCAAAGGTTGTTTTTGTGTAGTAATCCAGGCCACGAACCATCTTGGTATTTATTTCATAGGATATAGCGAAAGTATCCAGGGATTCCTTTACCTTTGCGAAATGATCCTCGCATTCAGGACATAGAAAGGTAAGCAGCCTTGGCGCTCTCTCAATTATCTCGCCGCAATGTATCATTTTGCAATCAAAAACCCTCAGAGGATTTGTACTGACGCGACGCCGGCAATCTTCGCAAAGACCCTCTTCTTTTCCCTGTAAAAAAACGGTTAATGATTTTTTAAACGAAGGGCGGCATTCAGTACATCCGAGAGAATTAATTTGTAGCTTTAGATGAGAAAGCTGCATGCGCTTCAGAAATTGGATGAGCATGAGAATTACTTCGGCGTCTGCACGAGGATCGTCGATGCCGATGAGTTCGACATTAATCTGGTGAAACTGCCTGTATCTGCCTTTTTGCGGTCTTTCACGTCTGAACATAGGACCGATTGTGAAAAGTTTTGCCACTGGATCAGTAGCATACATGGCATGTTCCAGATATGCACGTATAACAGAAGCGGTTGCCTCAGGACGGAGAGTCAGATATTCGTCGCCACGATCAGGAAACGTATACATCTCCTTTTCAACGATATCAGTGGATTCTCCGATACTTCTTCTAAAGAGATCGGTTTTTTCGAGGATTGGCACCCTTATTTCACGAAAACCGAAATTAGAGAATATTTCTCGCGCTAATTCCTCGATGTATTGCCACTTTCCCGTTTCTTTAGGGAGTATATCTTTAAATCCCCTGATTGCGGTGATAATTTTCATAAGTATTCGCCACTAATTTAAATTGCTCGTCACAGCGATTGTGCCTGTTGATTTTTTCCCTTGCAGCAGTTTTTGTTATTTAATAAGGGGGAGAGCGATAACACATAAAGCATTGAAGTGCAAGAAAATATTGTTTTTCTATTTATGTTGACAGGGGTAAATCTATTCAAGAAGTTCTTATCTGAAGACATTATACGCTATTTTTTTACCATCTGTTGTTATGTTGATGGCGCCGTTTATATCAGTTCTCAATATCTTTGTTCCGAGCATTAAGTACCTTTTAAGAACATCAGGGTGAGGATCATTATAGACGTTGTCTCTGCCGCAGCTGATCACGGCAATTGATGGTTGTACTCTATTAAGGAAAGGTATTGTGCTGGAAGTGAATCCACCATGATGGGGGACAAGCATGATATGACTTTTGATATTTTTACCTGATTTGATAAGCCGGGTCTCCGATGGTTCCGATATGTCTCCCGGCAAGAGGATACTCACATTCTCGATTGTTAAATTCATGACAATGGCATCATTATTTGTTCTGTCGAACTTCCGGGGAAGGAGGTCCTTCTTTAAATCAACCGGATTCGGGGGATTTAATATGTTGATCGTAGTATTATTGATTTTTATTTCGCCGGACTTTTCCGATACCAGCCTGTGGGCTATATTCTTTTCATTGATCATCTTCACGAAATCTTTATAAGTCTCGGTTTCTGAATCCTCGCCGTTTGTCCAGACCTCTTTAACATCGAAATGTGACAGAATATAGATCAACCCATTGAGATGATCGGGATGGGGATGGGTAAGCACGACGATATCGATACATTTTATCCTTTCATGCCAGAGAAACGGGGCGATAACATACTTCCCGATATCAAAAACATTTTCATATGTCCCACCGCCATCGATAAGTATCTTTTTACCCCCCGGCAATGTAACCAGTGTGGAGCTTCCCTGTCCGACATCGATGAAGGTAACGTTCAGCTTTTCATTGTTGTTAACGCTTGCATATAAATATATTGCATCAATTATGAAAAAAACTGTTAGAGTTGCGAGTGTAATTCGGTACCATTGAGGACCGAAAGTACTTTTGCTCTCAGAATCGTCGTTTTTTTTCTTTTTCCGGAAATCAATAAGCTTAATAGCGGCTATAAGAAAAAAATAGTAGGCAGCAATTTCTAATAATGTAGGCGTACTCACAAAATAAGATGAACCAGGAAGTGAGGCAAAGAAATCAACCAGTGAAATTGAAATCCGGACGAGAAAAGTTGAAATGTTTAAAAAGATTAAAGCCAGTGTATGTGATAACGGAGCGGCAACGATAATAGCCATACATACAGGAATGGCCATAATGCCCATTATGGGGACAACGATTAAATTTGACAGGAGGACTATGGTTGATACTCTGTTAAAATAAAAAACAATTAGCGGCAAGGTCCCAAGAGTTGCACTCAATGACACGATAATGAAAATAAGGATATTTTTATAAAATATTTTCACCCATACTGTGTTGTTTGGTATTGCTTCGGTAACGCCTTCGGGGAGCATCATGCGCAGTCTCGGTGTGATGAAAAGGATTGCCCATACTGCCATAAATGAAAGCTGAAAAGAAATATCAAAGAGTGAATAGGGAGAGATAACGAGTATAATCAATGCTGCCAGAGCCAGACTGTTGTAGAGGTCTCTCCCCTTATCCATAATAATCGCTATCATGAAGGTTACCGCCATGATAGAGGCACGAACCACGGAAATACCCAGACCGGCAATGAAGGTATAAATGATCACTGGTATAATTCCAAAAACAGTGGAGACTTTGATGATATTGAACCTCAAAAGAAGATACGTGGAGGATTTCATGATTAATCTTATGGCAAAAAATGACAGGAAAGCAATGATACCTATGTTAAATCCGGAAATTGCGATAATATGCGTTGTGCCGGTTTTGTTAAAATTTTCCATTACATCTTTGGGGATTTCCTTTTGATCTCCCAGGATCATGGCCTGAATAATTTCTCTTTCCGGTGACGGGGAATTTTCCATAATGAAATTTTTTATCTTCTCCCTTAATCGTTCGAGATGTGTTTTGAAAATATTCCCCTGATTTTCTCTCAAAATGACAATTCCGGAGGAATCTTTAATAAACCCGCGTACCATGATTCCTTTGTATCTGAGATGCTTTTCATAATCAAAGCCGCCGGGATTCCGGAAGCTGTGCGGTGCTTTAAGCCTGGTCTTAAATCGCACAAAATCCCCATATTTAAATTCCTGCTTGGTTTCGACTGAGAGCAGTACAAGACCCATAACCCTTATATCAGCATCATCCTTAATGATCCTGCCTGTTGTAACAGTTAATTCTGTACGATCAGGCGATATCTGAGGATTTTCACAAATCACCCCTTCAACAGTTACCCTCTCTTTACTGATATAATGAGAAATGTGATTTGATCCGTGATCCTGATAGAGATAAATATTAATGTTAAGAATGCCAAGGAATGAAGAAGATACAATAAGAAGTATCACCATCATTTTTTCAGATTTTTTTAATGATGCTAAAAGGAGGAGTATTAAGGCAACGAGGAGAGATGTAAGTAACGGCAGGTCGGCAACTCGATAAAAATTACCAATAGCAATGCCCACAATAAAGGCAACAAGAAGAGGAATTAATGGTCGCTCCATGGCATGTGTTCATTGAAGCTCCCCGCAGACTGCTGGGGGAAATTTTCGATCCTTATGGAAATTATTAATCGCATTTGTCCGTTAACCCGGACGCACGCTTTGGGGTTTAGCGGTCGCTGCCGATTCAATTATAAAAGGAAATAAAATTTTCATTCCAAGTAAATAAATATTTGTCAAACTGTCACTATTACTATGTCTCAAAATATTTGTAATGTCTATGAACATATTATATTTGTTAGATTAATTTTTCATAATGCTATACCATACCAGACATGATATATATAGTAAACAGGGTGTTCATACTCTTTATTTTGCATATCGAAAACGTTTTTTTAAAATGAAGAACCAAGCAGGCATTGAGATACAATGAGTAATCAATTGTTGCAGGAAGAAGGTGTTGATAGGAGAATTAATACATTAATTTTATCGAGGGTTGCAATCGTTACCTTTCTTTTTGGTATTACAACGGTTTTAAATATTCAAAGAACAGAAATACTTCCAGAAATATCAATTACATTTTTTTATATCATTTTTGCACTTACCTACTTCCTTTCACTCGTTTATCTACTTCTTCTGAAGTTCATAAAAAATACTAAACTGAACATATACATCCAGACACTCTGTGATGTGGTCTTAATAACCGCCCTTGTATACGTCACAGGTGGTATCAGAAGTATATATTCGGTTTTTTATCCATTGGTTATTATATACTCGGTTTTGTTTTTAGAAAAAGGAGGGGGACTAATCATTGCCTCTGCTTCCAGCATTTTCTATGGTTTATTGATTGATTTGGAATACTATAACATTATCCATCCAATATACGCTATAGCCGTTCATGATTATGATTCTGGTGCTGGGTATGTCTTTACGCGGATTTTCATCCATATTCTCTCTTTTTATATAATTGCCTTGCTTGCCAGCTTTGTAGTTGAAAAAGAGAGGAAAGCAAGAATACTTCTTGCCGAGAAAGAAACCGCCTTTGATCAACTTGATTTGCTCCACAGGAGTATTATTGAATCAGTTGATACGGGTATTATGACAATCAATCTCCAGGGTAAGATTAAATCTTTTAACAGGGCTGCGGAAGAGATTTCGGGATTGACCTTTGCTGAGGTAGAAAATAGAAATGTTGTTGAAATATTTCCCGACTTTGTACATATAAAGGAAAAAACTTCACAAGAAGATTATAAAAGTTTAATAAAAAACAGATATAATTTGGAGTTCACAAGCAAAGGAAATAAAAATCTGATACTTGGTTGTTCAGTATCACTTCTCAAGGATAATAAAGATAAACGGATCGGTAACATTTTAATTTTTCAGGACCTTACATCCATAATGAAAATGGAAGAAGCCCTCGAAAAAAACAAAAGACTCGCCATTATCGGAGAAATGGCAGCGGGTCTTGCACATGAAATGAGAAATCCTCTTGCATCCATCAGCGGATCAATTCAAGTCCTCAGGCAGGATATTAGTCTTAGTGCCATAGACGAGAGACTGATGCAGATAATTCTCAGGGGTAAGGATCAGCTCGAAAATATTATAAAGGATTTTCTGCTGCTCGCAAGACCAATACAGGGAAATCAGCAAACCATTATAATCAGAGAAATTATTGAAGACGTTGTTGAATCCGTTCATTATGTTCCTGACTGGAATGATAACATTACAGTGTCTCTTTCGCTATCCGATAATCTGACTGTTTATGCAAATAGGGCAGAAATCCGAGCAATTGTTTGGAATCTGATACTTAATTCTGTTCAGGCTATGCCGGAAGGGGGAATTCTATCTATTGAAACGAAAAAAATCTTATCTTACGATGGTTCAAATGAACATCTTGAGATACGAATAAGCGACACTGGGTACGGGATAGATGAAAAGTATCTGAACAAAATATTTGAACCGTTCTTTACAACAAAAGAGAGAGGAACAGGTCTCGGTCTTGCAATCGTGAACAAACTTGTTGAAGGATACGCCGGAACTACCAAAATTGAAAGCAATATCGAAAGAGGAACAACCTTCTCATTAACATTACCCTTAAACTAAGACGATGTTGGTATATTGATTTGATCAGTTTTTAAAGAAGGGAAATAACAATGGCTAAGATTCTCGTAGTGGATGATGATCAAGGGATAAGAGAATTTCTTGAAATCATGCTGACGAAAGAGGGGTATGATGTGACCGTTGCAAATGACGCAACGAAAGCTCTGAGCCGCTGTAAAAAAGAGCACTTTGATCTCATACTTACCGATTTGAAGATGCCTAAAGTTGATGGCATTGAGTTTCTGAAATCAGTCAAGGATGTCTGTCCGGAAACAATGGTAATATTAATTACTGCCTATGCGTCTCCTGAAACGGCGGTGTCTGCTATGAAAGAAGGGGCATACGACTATATCGAGAAGGGCGTTGATATAGAAGAACTAAAATCAATCATAAGTAATGCCCTTGATAAAAAAGGTGTCAGGGAAAGTGATGCGTTATTTATCAAAGAAGTAGAGTATGCTGTTTCCTATGGAAATATGATCGGAAAAAGCAAAGGAATGCTTAAATTATATTCGATTATTAAAAAAGTGGCTGAAACACCGACTAACGTTCTCATCCTCGGTGAGAGTGGAACAGGCAAGGAACTTGTTGCAAAAGCCATTCATGAAAATAGCCAAAGAAAAAACATGCCGTTTGAAGTAATTAACTGTGGGGGTGTCCCGGAAAGTCTCCTTGAAAGTGAATTATTTGGTTATGTGAAAGGTGCATTTACAGGCGCCTATAGCGATAAACCCGGTCTTTTTGAGATTGCACGTGGAGGGACTATATTTCTGGATGAGATTGGAGACTTACCTCCACTACTTCAAGTAAAACTTCTTAGAGTTGTTCAGGAAAAGACATTCAGAAGGGTAGGTGGGGCAGAAGAAAAAAAAGTCGATGTCAGAATCATCTCTGCCACCAACAAGAATCTGGAAGAAAAAGTCAAAGATGGTTCCTTCAGGGAGGACTTATATTTTCGCCTCAATGTCATACCGATTCACATTCCACCCTTGAGAGAAAGAAAAGAGGACATACCCATCTTAACAAAGCATTTTATTGAAAAGTGTTCAAGGGAATTTGGAAAAGAGATTAAAACAATCTCTTCCTATGCAATGGAGCTTCTCATGAAGTATCCATTTCCCGGAAATGTCAGAGAACTAGAAAATATCATTGAACGTAGTATTGCCCTTGAGACATCGAATATTATCCTGCCAGAGAACCTTTATATGTCAGGGAATCTCAAAGAGGTAAGTACGTTTGCGGATGTTGACATACCTGTATGGTCAATTCCTCAAGAAGGTGTGAACTTGAATGAAGAAGTCGCAAAGTATGAAAAGCATCTAATAGAAGAGGCTTTAAGAAACGCTAATGGATCTAAGACGAAGGCTGCTGAGATTCTTCGGGTTAGCTTTGATTCATTGCGTTACCGGATTGAAAAACTTGGCATAAACTGAAATTCAAAAAGAATATTTCTTGACATAATTGAGGTTTGGATTTATATGACAACGCACAGGAAGTGCGTAGGGATAGAGAAAAATGACAGTCATGATATGCAATCAGGTAGAAAGATTATTTGCTTATTTTAGCTTTTTTAGTGGGGTCTGCCTGCCGCGCTCATGACCAGAAACAGTTAATAGAGCCGTGGGCAGACCGATGATCTGTCCACGGTTTATTTTATCAGAGGCCGTGGATTTTCCAGGGCCTTTTTTATTTTCTGTGGGAGGAAGAAATGAACAAATATTGTCAAAGAATTACTTTTGCGGTTCTGGTGGGGTTACTATGTTCTTGTAGTACTTCAGATGTAAAACCAAAGACAATCAAAGTTGGTGCGGCCATAAATTTGACCGGTCCAGCTTCAACCTGGGGGCAGTTTCATGCCAAGGGTCAGCAGGATTATTTTCGTTACGTAAACGAGGTTAAAGGGGGCGTCGGAGGAAAAAAGATTGAAATGATTCTCGTTGATACCGGATACAAGGTCCAGGAGGCTGAGGCTGCGGTAAGAAAATTTGCCATCCAGGATCAAGTTGATATGATTGCGACCTGGGGGGCTGGTGAAGGATTGGCAGCAAAGCCGATTGTTCAGCAATACAAGATACCTACTATTAATTACTCCACAAGCTGGGAGATCCTTGAACCACCCGTAAGTTACATGTATCTGCCCTTTGGAAGCTATCGAATGGACAGTTATGCGATTCTCGAATACATACGTACAATCCACAAGGGAAAAGATGTACCAAAAGTAGGCCTTTTGACCTATAACAATGCATATGGCCGTTCTATACACCAGCCTTGCAAAGAATACGCAAAAAAAATTAATATCAATATCGTGGCGATAGAAGAGTTTCCACCGAAGACTGTTGATTTGACAACGGAATTACTTCGTTTACAAAAAAGCGGTGCGGAATATATAGTCATGCAGATGCTTCCTGCCGCGATTATAACGGCTTTCAAGAGTGCAGACCGTATTAATTATAGCCCCGCATTTTTTGGAACATGGACATCAACTGATCCTGATTTTTTTAAACTTGGCAAAGGGTTGATCAGAGATCGGCTGCGCATCCAATTTCCTGGCGGTTTACCAGCAGATAAAAGCTCAGGCATCAAGATCATGGAAGAACTATGGCAGCGCTATAAAACTGTTGACAAGTTTGATGCCTCATACTGGGAGGGTGTTGTAGTTGCTATGATTATGGAAAGAGCATTTGTTCAGGCACAACAAAACTATAAGGAAATTAACAAAGAAACAATTAACAAGGCCATGGAATCCTTCAATAACGAAGACTTCGGTGGTATCGTTCCAAATATTACCTATACAACAAGCGATCATAGTGCCTCATTTAAGGCCAGAATTGTGAAAGTCGGAGAAGACGGTTCTTTCACACCTCTGACAAACTTTTATAATCCCTTAGAGGAAAAGATTAAATTATTGAAGTAATAAAGTTAGATTATGAAAGCATATCGGGGAAAGCCGAGCATATTTATTTCCAGGAATCCGGAAGAGAATGTTGCCGAGCTTGAGGTCAGGAACCTTTCCTTGAGTTTTGGCGGCGTTAAAGCGCTGAATGATATTGATATCTCCGTGCACACAGGTGAACTGGTGGCGATTATCGGGCCGAATGGAGCCGGTAAGACGAGTCTATTAAATTGTATAACGGGTTTTTATGTACCGCAAAAGGGACGCATTCTGTTTAACGGAAAGGATATAACACATTTACCCCCACACCATCTTGTCCGGGTAGGTATTGGAAGAACCTTTCAAAATATTGAGCTCTTTCCCGGCATGACCGTTTTATCCAATATGCTTCTGGCGCGCCATAATCACTGCAAATATGGAATTATTCCGGCATGTCTTTTTTCACCGTCGATACGGAAAGAGGAAATTCATCACCGCCGTGTCCTGGAAGAACTGATTGATTTCCTTGAAATCCAAGCTATCAGAAAGAAGATGGTAAAATCATTGCCGTACGGTTTGATGAAAAGGGTTGAACTAGGTCGTGCACTTGCCCTTGAGCCAAAACTTCTGATCTTAGATGAACCGTTTGCAGGCATGAATCTCGAAGAAAAGGAAGACATGGTCCGTTTTTTAACCGAGATGAACCAGGCATGGGGGCAGACAATGATTCTGGTAGAACATGATATGTCCATAGTGATGAGCATCTCCCAGCGAATTGTTGTTCTTAATTTTGGAGAGAAGCTTGCTGAGGGTAACCCGGATGAAATTAGAAACCATCCGGAGGTAATAAAGGCGTATCTCGGCGATACAGTCAGTGTCTAAAAATAAGCTAGGTGCTTCCGGTGGTTAATAATAAACTTAGTGACGAAGAAATACTCTCATCTTATACACAATACACCTTACCACAGATTTTGTTGAAGCAAGCGGAGAGATTTGGTTCAGAAGGGACAGCTATTCGAGAAAAGGCTTATGGAATCTGGCAAAAATATGACTGGCTGGAATACCATGCTTATGTGAAAAAAACGGGACTCGGTTTAAATGCCATCGGACTTAAAAGAGGGGAAAATGTCGGCATCATCACAAACAACGTTCCGGAATGGCTCTTTAGCGAAATCGGCTGTCAGTCGATGGGCGGGATATGCCTCAATTTATTTACATCTTCTGTTGCCGAAGAATTGTGTAGTGCCCTCAGTCGAATCAAGTCGACCTATGTCGTAGCTCAGGATCAGGAACAGGTAGACAAGTTACTTGATGTCCGTATAAAACTGCCTCATATTCGTCGGGTTATTTATATTGATCCTACAGGGATGAGGACCTACAAAGAGAATCCATGGATTCTTAGTTTTTCTGATCTTTTGGCCCTCGGAGAAAATCGTGACCGTGAAAACCCCGAATTGTTCCTTGAGGAAGTGCGGAAAGGCAGGAGGGATAATGTAGCCATAATGATACAGACCTCCGGGACGACGGGGATTTCCAAACTTGCAATGCTTTCTCATAGAAACATTACTGAAATGTCCGGAAAGTGGATAGAGGCTCTTCACCTAAACGCAGGAGAAAACTGGATATCAATATCTCCGCCTGCATGGATTGTAGATCAGATGTGGGGTGTCGGTACGGCACTTTTAGGCGGAATGACCATGAATTTTCCCGAAATGCCTGACACAATCACTGATGACTTTCGAGAAATCGGACCATCAATTATCATCACATCATCCCGATTCTGGGAAGACCTGGCATCGCGAATTATGGTAAAAATGGACGCCGCCGGTTTTATCAATCGTAACCTCTTTGCTTTTTCAATCGATATTGGAAAAAAAGTTGTAGAACTTCAGTCAAGGAAAGAATCTATTCCCGGTTATTTAAATTTACTTTATCGCATCGCCTCTGCCATAATTTATAGACCATTGCTCGATAGAGTAGGATGTGCCGGTTTTCAAAGCGCCTTCACAGGCGGACATCCGATAAGTCCTGATGTTATTCATTTTTTTCGCGCAATTGGATTGAATCTTAAACAGTGTTACGGTCTAACCGAGGCAGGTGGAATATTCCAGGTTCAGCCCGACGGCGAAGTACAGCTAGAGTCCGTGGGGAAACCTTTGCCGAGGACTCTTGTGAAGATTGCAGATGATCAGGAAGTTCTTGTACAAAGTGATTCAAACTTTGTCGGATACTATAACGATTTCAAAGCAACGGAAGAGGCCTTTGACAGCGGATGGCTCAAGACCGGCGACGCAGGTTATATAGACAAAAATGGTCACCTTATAATTATCGGGCGAAAGGGTGATATTATTAAAAACAAAGAGGGAGAAGCCTTTTCACCGGATTTTATCGAGACGCGTCTCAAGTTCAGTCTTTACATTAAGGAGGCTGTCATGTTTGGTGAGGGGCGTCCCTATATTACCGCTCTCATCAATATAGACATGGGTAATGTAGGAAACTGGGCGGAAGAGCGTATGATACCCTATACGACATATATAGACCTGTCCCAACAGACGGCTATTGAAGAACTGATACTTAATGAAGTCAAGAAAGTAAACAGCAATTTGCCGGACCTCATGAAGATCCGAAAATTTATATTGCTCTATAAACTCCTTGACGCTGATGATGAAGAGCTGACGAGAACCGGTAAAGTACGCAGGAGATTTATTTATGGCCTTTATCTCAAACTTATTGAGGGGATGTACACAGGAAAGCAAGACGTTAACATCAAAACAAAAGTTCAGTATCGGGACGGGCAGATTGGTGAAATTGAAACAACAGTGAGAATTATTAACGTCAGTTAAGGGATAGCATATGAATTTTTTTCTTCAACTTTTAATAAATGGTATAAGCATAGGATTTTTATATGGACTTTCCGCCATGGGCTTTGTCATGATTTTTAAATCTTCCAGTGTCCTCAATTTTGCCCATGGTGAATTGCTGGCCCTGGGCGCCTTCTTCTTTCTCGCCATGGTAACATGGGCACAATTGCCGATAGCTGTTGCCTTCCTTGTGACCCTTGCGGGTTGTTTTATCCTAGGATTTTTCATTGAGCGCTTCTTTTTACGTCCTCTTATTGGTGAACCGCTTATCTTTGTGATCATGTTGACGGTGGGACTCGCTTCAATGTTCAAAGGTGTAATGCTTCTTGTGTGGGGGGGTAATTTGCATACCTATCCTGACTTTCTACCGGAATTTTTAAGCATTCAGTGGAATATGATTAATATACCTCCAGTTTATACGGCAGCTTTCATCATAGGTTTGATCTTTCTCATACTTTTTGGAGTTTTCTTTAAGTATTCGTCACAGGGGATATTTATGAGATCTGTAGCGGATAATCAAAAAGCGGCCCTCTCTCTGGGAGTTCATGTCCAGAAGGTCTTTGCTCTATCGTGGGCGATTGCAGCTCTCGTTGCCGGCATGAGCGGCATAGTCTTAGGTATTATAAACGGCATTAACGTGCATGATCTCAGTGCCATCGGCCTCAAGGTATTCCCTGTGGTTATCCTTGGCGGACTGGACAGCATCGGTGGCGCCATTATCGGCGGACTCATTATAGGGCTTCTTGAAACATTCACCGGAGGTTATATTTCGACATCACTCCGAGATGTTGTACCGTATATTATACTCGTATTCATACTTATGGTAAAACCCTACGGGCTCTTTGGTCTGGTGGAAATTGAAAGGGTGTAAGGTAAAAATGAAAAAATTTCAGTTCCACCCCTGCGGTAATTATAAGGAAAAATACGAGCAGGAAATAACCATCTTTGAAACTGATTTTGGCAGACTCTGGTCGAAGATCGGCATTGCCTTCCTTTTTGTTATTGTCCCGCTCATGATCAGTCCTTATTTTCTTCATGTGCTTAACATGATAGGGATAGCATCTATTGCGGCGATCGGCTTGAATATCCTTATTGGATATACAGGACAGATATCACTTGGTCACGGTGCCTTTATTGGAGTCGGGGCTTATGCTGCCGCAATACTCGCGACGTCGGCAAACATACCTTTTCTTCTTAACCTGCCAATTGCCGGCCTGATCTCCGCATTGGTAGGTATGATTTTTGGTATCCCCTCAGGGCGCCTCAAAGGATTATACCTTACCATTGCAACCCTTGCAGGCCAGATTATCATCGAATATGTTCTCATTCACTGGGAAAGTCTGACAAAAGGTACTATGGGAATTACCCTTCCGAGGCCTTCTATCTTTGGATTCGAGTTGGCCAGTGATCGAAGCTTCTTTTTTATTATCTCTCTATGTCTTGTGGTAATGATCTGGATTGCGGTAAACCTCATGCGAACAAAGTATGGCAGAGCCTTTATTGCAATTAGAGACAATGACAGGGCTGCGGAGGGTATGGGAATTCCCATATTCAGATATAAGCTCCTCTCCTTTGGAATCAGTTCGTTTTATGCCGGCTTTGCCGGTGCACTTTGGGCATATTATATGGTCAGTATTACAACGGAACCATTCAACCTGGGGCTCTCCGTCGAATACATCGCTATGGTAATCATCGGCGGCCTGGGAAGCATTACCGGTTCCATTTTCGGTGCATGCTTCATAACATTTTTGAATGAAATTTTACGCTGGCTTACAGATATAGTTATGAACATGGGAATCTTTACAACATCCGGCTTGAATGTAGCGCCACTGAGAGAATTCTTCTTTGGACTGGCTATTGTCATATTTATTCTCTTTGAACCGCGCGGACTTGCAGAGGTATGGCGTATTATCCGTTCCAATTTCAGGTTATGGCCATTTCCCTATTAAAGGTTTTATTGAATGACTGATACCACCATACTTGATATCAACAATATTTCCGTTGTGTATTCTGATGTTATTCAGGTTCTTAAGGGAGTATCCCTTACCGTTAATAAGAAACGCATTGTTTCTCTTTTGGGAAGTAACGGAGCCGGCAAATCAACGACGCTAAAAGCCATATCAGGACTGCTTAAACCCGAAAATGGCAAAGTGACGGAAGGGACAATCATGTATGAAGGAGCGCAGATTCAGAATCAGGCTCCGGAGATCATTACGCGTAAGGGAATAATCCAGGTTCTGGAAGGACGCCAGCCTTTCAAATATTTAACTGTTGAAGAAAACCTTATTGTGGGAACAGCGATTCGATGGGGGAAACCATATAAAAAAGACCTTGAAATGGTATATCATTATTTTCCTGCCATATTAAAAAGAAGGAAAATGCTGGCGGGGTATTGCAGCGGTGGAGAACTTCAAATGATTGTAATGGGGAGGGCTTTGATGGCTCACCCGGAACTTTTGCTTTTAGATGAACCATCTCTGGGACTTGCTCCCATGATTGTTAAGGAAATATTCCAGATCATAAAAAAGATTAACGAAGAACAGAAAACAAGTATTATTCTCGTCGAACAGAATGCCAATATGGCCCTGCAGATTTCTGATTACGGGTATGTTATGGAAAATGGCAAGATCGTTATGGAAGGTACTGCAAAAAATCTTGTTGAGAATCCTGATATAAAAGAATTTTACCTGGGTATGGGGGCTTCGGGAACGTTCAAATCGTATAAAGATGTTAAGTCATATCGACGTCGAAAACGATGGCTTTAATTTATGGAATATTTATAAATTGACTCTGTAAACTCTAATGGTGAATGAATATGACAAATTATTATGATCATAAAGAATGTATGCCTACGGAAGAAAGGGAAAGCCGGAAGGCATTACAAATAACAGATATGATTACGGCAGGTTACCATAAATCCAGTCGTATAAGAAAGATGTTTGAAAATCTGCAGCTCGATTATTCTAAAGTTAGTACCTTGGTTGATTATGAGCGGCTTCCCATAATTTCGAGGGAAAAGTTAATCGAACTTGAAATGTCCGAACCACCCTACGGAGGACTGAATAACGCAGAAGCAGAAATTGATAGAATATTTATTTCTCCGGGTCCTGTATATGAACCTCACCTCTCCGAAAACGATCATCTATGGGCAAGGGCATATCAAGCCGCCGGGATCGGAAAAGGCGACGTAGTCCTCAACGCCTTTTCCTATCATATGGTTGCTGCCGGTCTAACCTTTCATGGAGGGTTAAGGCGTGTCGGTGCAACGGTCATTCCATCGGGAACTTCAAGTTCACAACTCCAGGTTCAATTGATTCGCGATTTGGAAGTAACCGCTTACACAGGTACCCCCAGTTTCTTACTTGCCATTATAAATAAAGCCGAGGAAATGGGGTACAATTTTAAAAAAGACTTTAGGGTAAGACGTGCGTGTTTCGCCGCCGAACCCCTTGCTCCATCATTGAGAGAAAGATTTGAGCAGGAATATACTATTGATACCTATCAGATGTACGGAGCAACCGAGGTAGGAGATGTGTCTTTTGAGTGTAGAGAAAAGAAAGGCTGGCATATCTGTGAGGAAGTTCTCGTGGAAATTGTTGATCCGGCCACGGGGAAAAAGGCGCCATCAGGGGCGTTGGGAGAAGTTGTGGTAACTCGTTTTAATACTATTTATTTTCTTTTTCGGTTCGGAACAGGCGACCTTTCAAGGATAATAGAAGCTCCCTGTCCCTGCGGGAGGACATCATATCGTTTGGACGGCATCGCCGGGCGGGTGGGTGATGCAGTGAAAGTCAGGGGACTTTTCATAGCACCGAGTCAGTTACATAAAATTAGAGAAAAATTCGACAATGTAAAATTTCAGATCCTCGTCACCAGAACTTCTCATGAAGATATTTTAACGGTGCGACTGGAGTCGAAAGAGACATCAATAAATACGGTATCCCTGGAAGATGACTTCAGGAAATTCTTTAAAGATGTATGTACGGTAAAGATCGATCGTATGGAATTGTTGAATCCAGGCACGTTAAAAGAAGATGATAGATTGATTGTCGACCAACGTGAATGGAAATAAATATACTACCGTATACCAGATGGTTTTTATAAATTGACGGGCACGGAAATGTCTTTCATCTTCAGCTGGATGTCGGAAGCCCCGTTCCAGCTGTTAATATGAGGCGTAAAGACGATATCCAGATTAGATCCGGTCAGCAAGCGAATAAGATGACCTTTATTGAACCAGATGGAATTGTAGGTTATACCGTCTCCGGTTATACGCATCGACAAGTGGTTATTGCCTACCACATAGGGGGAAGTGACATTTATGTTTTTTACACAGAGAACAGGTTCAGGATTACCACTGCCGAAGGGGGCAAGTCTTCCGATCTGAGATATTAGTTCATGGTTTATTTCGTTGAGATTACACATGGCGTCAATGTTGGTTTGGGAAACAAAATCCAAAACAGTTATTTCCTTACTGATAATTCCCTCAAGCATGCTTGAGAATTCTTTGATATCTTCTTCTTTGATAGATATCCCGGCAGCGTAACGGTGTCCTCCATAAGATAACAGCAAAGATTCGCATTGTTTCAAACCCTGATAGATATTAAAATCAGCAATGCTTCTCCCTGAGCCCTTGCCGATACCATCTTTCAGACTTATCAAAATAGTAGGCCTGTAATATCGATCAACAAGTTTTGAAGCTACAATGCCGATTACGCCCGGGTGCCATTTTTCCGATGCAAACACAAGCGATCTGACCTTTTCCGTATCCAACGTTCCTTCTATTTCGCCAAGTATTTCATTGAGGATGGCCTTTTCCATCGCCTGTCTTCTACGATTATAAATTTCAAGATTATGAGCTATCCTCCTGGCCTCTTCAATGTCGTCGGTTAAGAGAAGTTCAACTGCTTCACTTGCAGATGCAACACGTCCTGCAGCATTAATCCTCGGAATCAGACAGAAGGATGCTTTGCCGGAGTCAATAACCTGATTTTCTAAGCCGCAAATTTCCTTTAAGGCCCGGAGCCCCACTCTCTTGCTTTCTGTTATCAGATCAAGACCGATCTTTGTAAATATTCTGTTTTCATCGGTTAGCGGACAGATATCGCCTATGGTTCCAAGGGCAACAAGGTCTAAATATTCTTTGAGGTTCGGATATTTTCTGTTTTCCCAGAAACCGTCTTTCCGCAGTTTTCCTCTCAAAGCAATAATAAAATTAAAAACAATGCCCACGGCGGCAAGATGTTTAAAGAGGAATGTGCATTCCTTGCGATTCGGATCGATTATCGCGACGGCGTCCGGGAGAATGTTGGGAACTTCGTGATGATCTAATATGATAGTATCTATGCCGATCGATCGTGCATAAGCTATCTGCTCGTGATCGGAAACTCCGCAATCTACAGTAATAATAAGCTTGACATTGTCGGCCTTCATACCGTCAATTGCGGGTGTGTTAAGGCCATATCCCTCCTTAATTCGATCAGGAATGTAATATGACACAGTGTGGTCGATATCCCTGAGAAACTTTAAAAGAACAACGACGGATGTCACACCATCGGCATCATAATCACCGTAAATGACAACTTTTTCCCGATCACAAATCGCTCTAATCAGACGCTGAACACCCTTTTGCATGTCTTTCATTAAGAGAGGATTGTGCAGATCATTCAAGGAGGGGAACAGGTATCTATTCGCTTCATCAGTGGTCAGGATATGGCGGCTCGTCAATATACGGGAAACAATCTGGTGAATCTGCAGTTCTTTGACCAGAATATCCTGTATGTCCCTACTGCCCTCTAACATCTTCCAGTTCGTTGTAGGTAGACTTGTCGCCTTCATAGTTGATACAATCTCTGCTCATCCGGAAATTTGATATACATCATGCGTTAATTCAAATTATTTTAATAATATCAATATACGTCACTATGTCAAGAAAAGAATGATCGCAGTAAGAATAACATCTTAAACTCATTTGACAATTGGCAGGAAAGACGATTTTAAGCTCCCGTTTTCTCCCTTGATATTTAACTCATAAAATGATAGTCAAATAGCAGAAATTAATATACTGCTTTCCTCGGGAATCTTTCTCTATCAGTACTCGATATGTTCTGCATAAAGGAGACATTATGAATAAATCACTTCGTTTCATTCTCTTAATTATTTTATGTGTTTTACCTTTTTTACTCAGCATGGGTTCTCGGTCGGGGGAAATTTCGCCTGATAAGATACCCGTACCGGTTAAAAAATTTACCGCTACTTTTATCGACCAAATGGATGTTATTACCGAATGCAGGGATATCAGCATCGAGGGAGGGACATTTATAGCGGGGAATAGGGGAGATGGAAAATATACGATCTCCTTTGACAATATAAATAACATCGTTTTTCGCCTGAACGAAGGTAGAATGAGCGGCCTCATAAAACTTAACGACGGCAATACCATCGAGCTTGTTTTGAATAAAGATCACAGGGCTTACGGCCTTACAAAGTACGGGACATTCCAAATAAAGCTGTTAGATCTTAAGAAGGTTATCATCAGCGGAAGTCAGAAACGAGGGTAAGAAGCTCCTGCATATGTTAGGAATCGTTCATGTTAATGATTACCCACACATGGGTTCTGAAAGAATTTCTTGGCGCAGGTGGTTTAAATGAGGATAACCTTGACCTCTTCACGTATAATATAGCTCCTGATATTCTTTGTTTCCATAAATCAATCACACCCGAGTTAACCCACGGTATATCGAGATTTCGAATACTGCCTTCAGGGCACAAAAAGGCTTCGTTCGTCCATTTTCATCTCCTTACCGATGATATTGCACATTATGGGAAAATAGGTGATAGATTAGGCAATGATTTTATCCCGGACTCTGATGGATATTCGTACGTAAAGGGCAGACAGTTGATCCAACCTGTCCATGATTTTCATAAAAGCATCGGAAATGAAGTAAGTTACAGTCAGACGGCATACAGAGCACATATTATCATTGAAATGGCGTTCGATTTAGTTCTCTATGAGAAGCATGAGGCCCACGACCTGGTAAGTCTTTTTTACGAGGCACTGAACCACACTGTTGGCTACAAGATTACCGGGTTCAGCCGCACACTGGAATGGCTCTATGGAATTGAGAGGGCAGTCATCATTGAAGCCATGCAGCAGGGTCTTGCTGCATGTTCGCTCGAAAGAATAAACAGTTTCATGAATATGGAAGGCCGAATCTGTTTATATATCGACAAATTCGGCCTTGATAAGAACGATGTTCATACCAGGACGGGAATAAGAGATCTTATGCTTCAAGGAATGGCTTTAGTCAGTGATTATAAAGAATTTATATATCCAACATTTCAGGCTATAAGAGACTCCGGCTTTATCAATCCGTTATAGCGCCTTCTTCACAAAACCAGAACGTATACACCTCGTACAAACCTTTGTACGTTTTATTGCCCCTGTTTTTTTGTCTACACAACGCAGCTTCTGCAAATTAGGATACCAGGTTCTTTTTGATCTATTATTGGCATGGCTTACGTTGTTACCAACAACCGGCTTTTTGCCGCATACCTCGCAGATTCTCGACATATTTTATCTCCAATGAATAGTGTGGGCTGCTAACTAAAACATCATGGTAAAATTTGCAAGTGTTTTTTTATACACCTGATAATGTGTGTATCTCCCGTGACCTGCTTTGTGCTGCGTATTATTATCACAATTTTGAAACTAATATTGAAAATTTTAAAGATTAGTATTATTCTCCATTAATGTAAGGATAATATTGACGGTTTCGTAAAAAGCCAGATTTCGTCTCTATTTGTCATTCCCGCGAAAGCGGGAATCCAGTAATGTTAAATAGTTCTAGACTCCCACCGCAGTTTATCCCCACGAAGGCGGGGACCTGAGTGACAGGGCTTTCGACTTATTACGAGTTCTTAATACTTCTGAGGTTAGAAATTATGAAAACGAAGATAGCCATTTTAACAGGTGGAGGAGATTGTCCCGGTTTGAATGGTGCGATAAAATGGGTGACAAAAAGCGCTCTTGATCCTAAACTCGTGCAGAAACGTTCCGTTTCCTTCGAGGTTGTAGGTGTTGTCGAAGGCTGGAAGGGATTAGTAGATATCGATCCGGACGATCCCAAAAGCTGTGATCGATACCTTAAACATCTTGATGAAGAGACAGTTCGAACATGGGATCGCTATGGTGGAACAAACTTGGGAACGTCGCGTACCAATCCGTTTAATCCGATAAATGACCGCTCTGAAAGGTTAATTGAAAACATTAAAAAACTTGGGATTGATGTTGTTGCCGTACTGGGCGGAGAAGATACCCTCGGTGTTGCGTATAAATTGCATAAGTTAGGTGTAAAGACGGTAGGGATTCCGAAGACAATCGACAATGACCTTACAGGAACTGAATATTCACTCGGTTATGATACGGCAGTTAATGTGATCACAGAGGAAATTGATCGTTTACGAACAACTGCGGGTTCTCACAGCCGTATCTTTGTCGTTGAAACGATGGGGCGCCATGCGGGGTGGCTTGCGCTTCACGGAGGTGAATGCAGCGGCGCTTATATTATTTTGATACCTGAATACCCTTTTGATATGGATGAGGTGTGTGAACTTCTTCGTGAGCGGAAGGGACGGGAAATACACTATTCAATTATTGTAGCTTCTGAAGGGGCAAAACTCTCGGGAAAGCAGGAATTCCTCAGAGACAATAAAGTTGATGACTTCGGCCATACTACCCTTGGGGGTATAGCGAGTTATGTTGCGAATGAAATTGAAATAAGAACAGGTTTTGAATCACGATCTCTCGTCTTGAGTCATTTACAGCGAGGCGGAACGCCATCTGCACATGACCGTTTGATGGCCAGATGGTTTGGCATTGCCGCTGTCGATATGATTGTCAATGAAGATTTCGGGCGCATGGTGAGTCTTGTTAGGGGTGAAATTACCAGTGTTCCTCTGAAAGAGATCATCAACAAACTAAAGCTGGTTGATGTGAATAAGTATTACGACACGGAAAGGTATAATGGCCGAAGATCAATCCTGTAGAGATTAAACTTTTCATGGGTTAGTGATTTTTGAGCTTTCACCTATGTATCAATAACCTCTATTTCCCCTCCCTTGATGGGAGGGGATTGAGGGGAGGGTGACATTTTTCCTAAAGTCAATGACATTGAAACAAAACATAACCATATTGCGGTGAAAATATGTTGACATACAAGACAGATCCCAATACTATTCACTAATCCCTTAAGACAAACCTATCCATTTAATCAGGCGATCCCGAAATGGAGGTGCAAAATGAAGAAAAGCACAGTAGCTTTAATTCACCGAGATCTTTTGCCAGGGGCCAAGGGTACCGATCAGGACGTTCTCGCCTATCCCCCCAAGTCAGTAGCTGCTATCGAAGAGATGATCGCGGAAGCCTTTAGGCTGAGCGCGGGCGGAGTGAAAAAGGTCATCCGTCCGGGGCAACGGGTCTTCCTCAAGCCCAACTGTTTTGCCAATGTCCCGCCGACCAATTACGCCTCGATAGACCCCCGTTTCATGGAGGCCCTCTGCCGGGTTATCAAGCGGGAGGTACCCGATTGCTACCTGAGGATGGGCGACAGCCCTTCTTTGGGTAAAATCCTGGGCGGCTCACGGAAGGCCTTAGAGAAAACCGGCCTGGAAGCAGCGGCGCGGCGCGGTGGTATTGACGAAGTAGTCTACCTGGACGAGACGGAGCTGGTCGAGCTGGACGTCCCGGCGGGCAAGGCAATCAAGAAAGCCCGCGTCTTCAAGGCGCTGGCCGAGGCAGACGTGCTTGTGGACGTACCGAAGATGAAGACCCACATCGAGGGCTATGTGACGATGGCTCTCAAGAACTGGAACGGGGTGGTCGTCTGGGACGGTTCTACGCCCTTTGGCAGCCATCATTCCGCGATGGAAGGCTCACACCGAAGCGACCTGGGACAAAAAATGGTGGACCTGCACAAGGTCCTGCCGCCCCATTTCACCATCCTGGACGGCATCATCGGCATGGAGGGGCAAGGCCCACACGCCGGTAAGCGGGTAGACATGAACTGCGTCATCGCCAGCAAGGATGCAGTGGCCGTGGATGCGGTGGCCTGCCTGGTGATGGGTATTGACCCTTTCGAGGTTCCCGCTGTCCGCATCGCCCATCACGAAGGCGTGGGCAAGGCCAGGTTCCCCGAGGAGATCAAGGTTGTGGGAACGCGCATAGAGGAAGTGCGCCGGTATTTCAAGCGCCCCGTCGGCGATCCGGCAGGGGCGGTTGCGGGGATAGACGTGTACGAGACCGGTACCTGTCCGGGATGCATGGCGATGATTCGCGGCGCGCTGGACGGTTTTGCCGCCTCAGGCAAGCGTGTGGAGAAAGTGGGCATCCTGTCTGGCTGGAATGTGCCCGCCCCGGCGATGGACTACAACCTGTTCATTACCGTCGGCGATTGCTGGAAAACCTCGCCGAGCAAAAAGGATATTGATAATTATCTAAATCGCCTGCGGAAAAAGGGCGCCAAGGTGCTGGACTACGCCGGGTGCTAACCTGTGTATGTCTTGGTGGAAATCGACAACGCCCTCCAGGCGTTTGTAGACGGAGAATTGTAAAGGGAGAAGCCTTCCCAAATATAGGGTTCATGGTAGTGACTCCAGTCGCTTTTTCCGTACGGCAAACAACTAAAGTCGCTGCTATGAGTAAAAAACGTTAGAGTACAGCACGAAAGGAGGATGTGAAATGAGACCGACAGTTGTTATCGATCCTAAAACAATGGACTGGGCGCCATGCCCGGACGACCTGCCCCCCGGGGCGACACTCAAGTTGCTCAGCATGGACGAAAAGACCGGCGTGACGGCTGCACTGGTTAAGTTCCCGGCCGGCTACGTGGAGCCGAAACACGGACACCCCTGCGGACACGACATCTTAATCGTGCAGGGCGCGCTGGTCGATACTGAGACCGGCCAGAAGACAAGCAAAGGTATGTTTTTCTATGCCCCGGCCGGAGACGTCCACGGCCCCTTCCAGGTACCCAAAGATGAGGACTGCATCTTCTTCGTAGTCACCGATGGGCCACTGTTTCCGTTGGTAAAGTAGGTGTAACTTCGGATGGAAGAAACTTAACACTCCCTCTCCCTCGATGGGAGAGACACCCATTTAACTTCCCTCCCTTGATGGGAGGGATAGAGGGAGGGTGAGAAGATGATTCGTTTCCCCTTCCCCTTGATCCCGTCCCACCGGAGGAGGGGAAGTTTCTTAGAAGGAGCGAGTGAGCCGAAGCCACAAGGCGAAGCCGTGGTGGGACGTGACAATCCGACGAAGTCGTTGCGAGGGCATAGCCCGTGGCAATCTCACATCTGTCATTCCGAACGAATGTGAGAAATCTTTAAGATCCCTCCCTTCAGTCGGGACAAGGATTTCTCCTTTCAGTCG
The DNA here is from genome assembly GCA_026388545.1 of Deltaproteobacteria bacterium. Taxonomy (NCBI): domain Bacteria; kingdom Pseudomonadati; phylum Myxococcota; class Myxococcia; species Deltaproteobacteria bacterium. The sequence continues at coordinate 1,223 of JAPLJS010000070.1, read as the reverse complement.
AAATGACAAAGCGGGAGTTTTTTCAAAGGTCTCGATGACCGGTTAAAACGGGGGCTACTCAACAAGGCAATTAGGTTGCCGGCAAACTGAAATATGGTTTTCTTAAAATTGAAATGTACATGAGTCTACACATAACCGTTTTTTATTGAAAGGGGTGGCTACGGTTACTTCGTCCACCAAGCACCCTTCACCCGGTAGTCCGTACACCTGATCAAATCAAATTCCAATTAGGCTACAAACTGACAGCACCTACGAGTCAATAGTAAGAGTCTTATTCAGGAAGTGAACATTACGGTTGAAAGTCAACATAAGATTACGGATGCAGCAAAAGCTGATAGCTGTCCACTACATCCGTTTGATTCACACACTTGATGATGGCAGTGTCACCTTGCCTCAATGATGCAGATGAAATTAGGGAAACATTTGGGAAATCGCTCGTTCCTCTATTTCGCCCGTTCGAATGTCAAAATTACCCGCGTCATTCCTTTTTCTGGTCGGAGAGTCGATTTCATCCATGGTGTGAGAACATGGAACCGGTCACCATCGAACTTGAGAAAACGTACCTGTTCAGTACCCATCCATGCAGGGTTCCAAGAACCATCTACTTTAATTATCATCTTGTCTCCTTCGATACGAAACATACCCGTGTAAGCTAACATGGACTTAAATAGGTTAGCGCGATCCAGATCTGTTTTCGGTGCCGTGCGCCCCTCGCCCGTAAGGACCGTCATCATGCGCCCCTCACGAGTGAAGATTGAATAGCCTGTAGGGCTCTTTCCCAAGACAAGTTCTCGTTCACCCGTTGCTTGAAATTCCGATTCCCAGGAAACTAACTTCCAAGTACCGAGGAGCTTTGTATGATCATCGGCATAACTCGGTGGTACTGCAAAGAGAAACAAAACCAAAACAACTAACCATTTCAACTTAAACATAGTGCCCTCCTTTTTTTTGTTCCTTTTAAAGATTTATGATTTTTTTTAGACTTAAAGGGGAAGGTTCTAATTACATATTCAGGGATAATAGAGCCGGCCCCTTTTCCTCCTTTACCTTCCGTCCGGATCAATTCCGGCATTGATCTTATTTGCTGCCTATGTTACGGTAATCGACAGTTACTTAACGGTTCGAACCGTCAAGTTTTTTAAATTATTTTTTTCCTCTCAAATTGCCCATTTTTCAATCGGGTTCGACTGGTGAAAAAATGGTCAAAAATGCCAATCCATCCA
>JAPLJS010000069.1 GCA_026388545.1 Deltaproteobacteria bacterium | reverse complement strand
TTCATGAAACTGAACGCCATTGATGCGGCCATTGAGATTCAGGATTTACGGTTTCCGCCCTCAAATCGGCTGGATGTTTTAAAAGGGAATCGTAAAGGACAATGGAGTATCCGCATTAACAATCAATGGCGAATCTGTTTTAAGTGGTTAGGCGGACATGCAGAAGATGTAGCAATAGAGGATTATCATTAGCGGAGGTGTGGTATGGTCAAGAAACGTATTCCACCGGTGCATCCCGGTGTATATCTAAAAGAGTTACTGGATGAGCTGGCGTTGTCGCAATATCGCCTTGCGAAAGATATTGGTGTACCCGCCATGCGTATCAATTACGTCGTGAACGGGAAACGACCGGTAACCGCCGAGCTTGCGCTGCGTTTGGGCCGATATTTTGGGCAGAATCCGCGTTACTGGCTGAACCTTCAAAGCCGATATGACATGGATATGGTGGAAGATACCCTGTCAGACCAAGTAGCGCGACAAGTTCGTCCTCTTGCTATTGCAATATCATAACTTCCGGTTATCCGCACTCAGGCATTTACCGATAATAGTCATGATTTCGGTCGGTAATAAACATCATATCACGATTCCACCCTCGCCTTCTGCTGGTATTTATGTCAGTATTTCTATCCATTGATAGGAGTCGCATACATGTGACTTTCACCTCATCAGTTAACGCCCATGCCATATGTACACAAATCAATCCACCGGACACTCGTTCCTCGCGCCGGTGATCTTTACGTTCTATTCATGAAGGCAGGTTAACATTTGTCAAGGAATTCATAGATCATGCAGGCCCAATCGTATATAATGAAAGCATCCAGACTACCAGAAAAGATATCAATAGGGAGGGTGATGTGAAGAAAAACAAGAACGAAATGGCCAAACGACAGGCAAAGGCCAAAGAGAAAGCAAAGAAAAAGCGCCAGATCCGTATGACCAAATCGCCTGTCCAACTTATAGAACGGCCGCCTCTTGTAGAAATGGATGCGCCCAAGGGATTCATCACCGTATCTGCATCCCAGGCGATAATGGAGTATGCAAAGCCGGTCATGGACAAAGGGGCGTCAGACATCAAAGACCTGAACAAAGCGATGGAACTGGTGTCCTCCTTGTGGAACCTTGCAATCAGCAAGCAGAAGGATGACCAACAAGAGTATCGACGATGGATAGACAGGGTGAAAACAGGTGCAAAAAACATCCTGAACCTGGATGGTGAAGAAAGGAACCGTTTCATCAATGCGATGGTTGAGCGCCGAGCCCATCTGTTTCCGGAGGATGTCCAGCCGGCGCCTCCGTCCATGTTCATGTATATGAGGAAAGAAGTCAGCTATCCTATTGCTCCTTTCGACTATGGCAGGATCAAGTTCAAGGTGTATAAAGAAATCCCGCCGGATGAAGAAGATCTTCGGCTTATCGGAAAGATCGAGGAATTAGATAGGCACATGGTTAAGGGTAGCGACTACGATGAATACGAAGAATTGGCGTTATCCATTGAAGATGAATGCCCGAAGCTGTTTGAGAAGTGGCTTATCGCCAAGGGACTTGAAGATGCCCCGAATGAATATTCCAGCTGTCTGGATATCTACATCACCTTCATCTACAGGTATATGCACGATGACACAGTTCTACTCAAGTCCGTTCCGGATAGATACTTTATTGAATTCTTCGAGGATTTCCTCCTGAGAAAAGTTGTATGCAAACCCTTTGAGTTCCTGTATTGGCCGCCTGCGCTGAAATTATTCTACCAGTATCTGGCCGAGAAAGGCTATACAAAAGGATACAGCCATCATCGGGAAACTGGATGCCATGGAACCACACTTCCTGGAGATATTACAGAAACGGTACAATTGAACCCTCGTATCTCTCAGCATACAGCAATTTTGATATGGAGAAGAAGAAATGAACAAATCAGACAGGATCAATGGGGCCTGAATTGGAGATGGATATAACTCCCCGAATACTAATATTTTCTGTCCTGGATAAACTGGATCAAAAAACTGTACAGGCCTGTAAAGATATAGATCAGGATCAATCCGATAAAAATAAAAAGCAGCCATTTTCTAAGCATAATTGAGAGCAGTACAATAAGCACTATCAGCAGAATAAGCTTTAATCCGTGAATTTTATTGAGCGCCTTAGCGTGCGGCTTGGAGAACTTTACGGTAGAAACCATCAGGAGGGCAACAGCAATGAATGCCGGCACAAAAATCAGCAGGTGACTCCTTATGTCTCCAGGGTTGCTGAAAGCAATAGGCACAAGCGCCATTACTATACCCGCTATAGGTGATGGCAAGCCGGAAAAGGAATCGCTGTCATGACTCACGTTGAACCGGGCAAGCCTATAGGCCGCGCAGAGAGGAAATGCGGCCGCTATAAACATTCCCAGGGGGATATACTTAGTTTCGTTCAGGGGGAATGATACATTTGAAAGATACGCTGAATAAGCAAGATACCCCGGGGCTATGCCGAATGCCACACAATCAGCCAGGGAATCGAGCTGCTCTCCGATCTTGCTGGTAACACGGAGCATCCTTGCAATCTGACCATCAAATCCGTCAAGGAGTGCCGCAAAGAGAATACAAATTCCCGCAACAACATACTCTCCCTGAGATGCATTCACTATGGCAATAAATCCAAAAAGAAGGTTCCCCATAGTAAACGAATTGGGGATCCAAACCTTGCTCAGACTGAAATGCTTCATGCACACTCCCCACAATATCCTGTATTGTTCTTTATCTTAAGACTGCATCATTGTACGTGATGAGTCAATTATATTTTCCTGCTTCGGCTGAAATATCTTTGGTTTGTTTGATAAGAATTCTTTTTTTGTTGTGGAAGTATAAGAATAGAAAATTTATGTGTCAAGGGAGAATGACCACAAAATCTGATTAATGGGGGACGCTGTCCCCAAATTACATATTACATATTTTTTGAGTTGTTCATTCAGTTCGGTTTGAAAGGCGGGTGTCATTTCATCAGCTTCTTCGACTGCTTGACGTACTCGTCCTCGGTGATGGTCCCGTCGCGGTTGGCATCCCAGTTCTTGCAATTCTTTTCGGCCATCTTTTTGTCCTTCCAGATGGCATAGCACTCCTGCAAGCTGAGCTTGCTGTCCTTGTTGGTATCGGCGGACGACAGGATGGTTTTGAAGGCTTCCTTCGCCCTGGCATCCGAGGGGCCCACGCCCTGGGCGTTCGCAAGACCAGACGTCAGAACGATGGCTGCCGTGAAAAAAGCAAGGGCGGCGAATGTAAAACCGGATTTCTTCATGCTCTCCTCCTTTAATTGATAAGAGATTGCTTATTTGTAGGAGAAATATAAGATAAGTGGTCTTGTGTGTCAATGGAATAACGGCCACAAAATATGGGGTATGGCTCTCAAGGTGCTGCATGATTCTCATGTACCTGTAATGTTGATAAAATGAGAGTCACATACCAGGTAGGTATGGTAAAGCGAAACACGCGAAAAGATAAGTGTATGATTGCTGATCTCTTCCGGTTCTTTCCATCACAAAGACAATCCTTAAGGAGAGTTAAGGTGACCTGACCCCCAAAAATTCATTGACACACAAGGCCACCCATCGTATGCTTTTATCTCTGGGGCGGAGAGGTTCGGGGGACATTTGGAATGAAGGCGAATTAAGGTGGAAGGAAATGATTCAGGATCATCTTGACAAGATTGAAGAGAGGCTGAAGCAGAGCGAAGCGGTCAAAGAGAGTGACAAAGCCGAGCTGTTGACCCTCCTGACGACTCTGAGGACGGAAATTGCTGACCTTTCCCAGACTCACTATGAGCAGGCGGAAAGCATAACAGGATTTGCCGAATTATCAGCCCGCGAAGCCACACGCAGTGAAAAAAATCCGGCGCTCCTCAATTTGTCGATTGAAGGTCTGGCCTCATCGGTTCAGGGCTTCGAAACATCTCATCCAAGGCTAGTGGAGATTATCAATACCTTCTGCACGATGTTCTCTAATCTGGGAATATAGAGTCCATGCTCCGGCCACCTATCCCGTGTGGTTGTTCATCTGCTCCTGAAATTTACGATTGCCCGCCTCAATCTGTTGTCCATGACAACCTTCTAATCCATAGATAAAGTCTCGTGATCGGCATCACTGACCGCTCTGTTCCTAAATCAATAGGAAAAACAGAAAGATAATGACCGTCAGACTCTTAACTGTCAATCATCATTTTGTTACGTATAGTAATCAGTAATGCTCATGTTATATAATAAACCTGTTGTAAGGCTTTGTAGGTGTAATTAAGAATCGTGGGAACCACGGTATTTTTTCGCGGACGGTAAATATTTGTTTTGGAAAACTTTTTGAAGAGGGTGTGAGTTTGGGGAAACCTTGCTCTTGACCTTTCTGTGGATATTACGCGGTTATTGAAATAGAGAGGTATTGATTGGCGTATTTAAATTACCGTTTCATCGATTTGAGAAGGGAGTAGACAAGCTTCTCCTGTGTGGCGCACTTTTGCACCAGCTGAGCGATTTCTCTCACATCAAAGTCCGCCGTCTTGCTTTTGCAGGCCCTGGCGCAGGCTAATGCAAACTGGCGCCACATATCGCCTGCCTCTGTCATCATCCGTGATGCCTCCTCCAGTCGGGTAGATCCGATTAGATGCCCCGCTTCCTGGAGGAAGGCCGCATACATGAAGCGGAAGCCACCCCCTCCCGTGCCTATTTCCTCCTGCATCCTCACGATATGGCCGAGGAAGAGGCGGACGTACTTCAGGTCTTCGCGGGTATTTAGCCTTTCAATCCTTCTGCCCAGATAATGGATACCCTTAACGCCGATGAAGGGGACGGGGGCATAGAGCATCATGTGTACCGTTCGCTTTATGGCTTTCCGTATCGCTTCATTCAAATCGATAGAAGGATTGACCCAAACAGGATAGTACATGAAACCCTTCGGGGCAAGGGTTCCCCTGGCGAAACGGGCGTTCTGCAGGTCTTCTGCCTTGATCCGGACGGGATGTTCAAAAACGGGGTCGCTGACGAGAAACTCTTCCCCCTCTCTCCCGTAGACGATGAGATTATGCGCGTTGAACTGGAAACGCATCTCCGGCGGGAAATAGGGCAGCCAGTACACCGATGTCTGGAGGCCGACCATTTCACCTCTGTCGACAAGATTCGTGAGTTCGGTAAGAGCCTTCTCCTTTTCACCATACCTCCTGGTATTGAATCTGACGTCAAGGTTCTTTACGGCCCCCTTGATGATCGCTCCGGGGATCATGCGATACGATATCACCGGCATGTTGGTGATCTTGATGAAGGGAATGAAAGCAAAGGTAAGACCGCCCGTGATACCGAACACCATGGGTTCGGAAAGATCGAGACCGTGGCATCTCAAAAGTGCGGATACTACACCGCTTTCACAATGGGCGTATTGCCTGTGTTCAAGTGGCTTCAATTCCGCCATCTAATCCTCCCCGGGGAAATTCTTCAACGCATCGACAGATACTCTGAAGAGACGGGCGTACTCGGCCAGTGTCGTATCGTCAAGTTTTTTGAAAACGCCGGGTTTGAGATGCCGCTTTACCTGCCAGCGGTACAGACCCATGGCCTGGGCGAGGGTCAGTGGGTCCATCCAGTTCTTGAACATGAAGTATTCTATCGGCGATGTTTGGTTGTTTCTCACCCTTGATGCGGCCCCCCTGGCCTTTTCCTCGAATTCGCCGATTACCTGGTTAAGGACGATTTCTTCCGGTTCCCACCCCTTTGTGGTGATTTTGGCGTAACGTCCTTGATCGTCAACGGCGTATACGGCCTTCTTCTCCCCCTGCATGGTCTTTACATCGTCCTGCGGTACTTCAGATATCTTCATAATTACTTACGTTGGATTTATTGAATAGGGTATTGCTTTTTCGATGGGGAACTATAGATAGGAGTGAGTTATGTGTCAAGAAGAAATGACCGAAATATATGGGTGTATGCCGACATCCGGAATCGGCATACACCCATGTCTATTATTACTTTGTCGAGCTTTAGGGAAACGGCGTAAAGTGGTTTATTCCCATAGTTGATGGGAATTATGAACTGTAACTCTAAAGACTAATATCCCTTATATTCAAGCATATTCTTGAATCCTTCCGGGTTTTGTTTTATTTCTGTATGGTAATCCGCGATTGCCTGCTGGTATAACTTCGGATCCATGTCTTCGCCGCCTTTTTTCGGATCATACTCCCAATATGTGCAATTATTAATGGCTTCCATTGCGTCCTGAGGATTCAATGGCGAGAAGCCGGATGTGCGGGCGCGCCACAATCCCATAGTAACGCCCTCACGGAGATAATATGTCTTCCCTGGCTGAAAGTCGAGATTCGCAACCGCTGTGTTTTCAGTTGCGACAACGACATAGTGCGGTCCCGGTTTAACATTGGTAACAAAATACGTTTTACCTTTGGTTTCCCCTATAAACTTTCCATCTAAATAGTTCCAAAATACGATGGCAGTACCCATAAATGTATCGCGAATGATTACAAGGGTGGCCGTATCAGGCCGAGACGTAAGATCAGGTTTACGATCGGGCGCAACCATACTCGTTGCAGCACAACCTGACAGCAAAAAGATACAAAGCGCTACTATTAGTATTCTTCTCATGTTTTCCCCCTTAAGATTAAATTAATTCCACTAGTGTACTTTCTTTAACGGAAAGTTATCATTATGTCAAGTGAGATTAACTATTTATCTTGACTTTAATAGTTTTATTTGCATGATATGAGCCAAGTAGAGAAAGGCAAATAAGGGTTACACGGAAGGGAACTGGTTTCAACATGATGAATCGATGGTCCATGCTGCTGGCCATTTTACTGGCTTGCTTTTGCGCTACTACCTGTACACACGCGCCGGTCAGTGAAACTTCCGCTGTCAAAACCTATAGCGGCTTGGATGAGGCATGCAGTCCCAGGGTGCTGATTGTATATCAGAGCAAGTATGGAAGCACGAGACAGTATGCTGACTGGATCCATAAAGATATTCCCAGTGAAATAGTAGATGTGGATAAGGGAGATAAACCTGAATTTGCCGAATACGACGTGATTGTCTTTGGCGGTTCTGTCAGAATGGGCCGGATTGTCATTGCTCCGCTGATCGTCGAAACCTGGAATGCCGTCAAGGGGGGAAAAGTGGTTTTATTTACAACGTCGGGCACACCCCCCCAGCACCCCAACATCCTGAAAATCTTCAACAGTAGTTTTCCGGAGGATATACGGAAAGAAATAAAATACTTTCCCCTTCGCGGAAGGATATTGAGTAAGGATATCGGTTTCTTTGATAAGCTTCTCATTGCCATTGGCCGGATGGTAGAAAAGGATGAGGCCTTGAGAAAGTTCATGAGTGAGGATTTTGATGAGGTGAAACCGGAAAACCTTTCACCCGTGCTGGAATACCTAAAAGCATTGTTGCTCAAGAAATAGATGTTGATTCATAAGAAGAGGGGGGCCTTGCAATCCAAATAACCGGATGATATTTTTAAACATCAGGTGGACGCATTATGACAACAGAACCCGAAAGGAACAGGAGACGGTTGAAAAAATGAAGAAAGAAACCATTCATGACAAAGGTGATTTAGAAAAACTGCGAGAGGGTGAGCAGCTTTTCCAAACCTTAACGGAACGCTCTCTTGTTGGTATCTATGTATTGCAGGATGGGCTGTTTCAATCGGCTAATCCCAACGCCGCTTCATACGCCGGTTACACACCGGAAGATCTGATAGGCACAAAATCAAACTCTATTGTTCACCCGGAAGACAAGGAGATACAGAGGAAGGGCGCCATCGACATGCTTAAAGGGAGACGCTCTTCTCCTTATGAATTCAGGGTCATCGGCAGAAACGGTGAAATCCACTGGATCATGGAGACAATTACACCCATTATTTACAAGGGCAGACCTGCCATTCTGGGAAACTCTATGGATATCACGGAATACAAACGGGTGGAAGAGGCCCGTCGAGAATCAGAGAGACGCCTGGTAGACATTATTGATTTTCTCCCTGATGCAACCCTTGCCATCGACCGGCGTGGAAAGGTTATCGCCTGGAATCGTGCCATAGAGGTAATGACGGGGGTTAATGCTCCAGAAATGCTGGGGAAAGGAGACTATGAATATGCCCTGCCGTTTTATGGTGTACGAAGACCCATCTTGCTGGACCTGGTTCTGAAACCGGATGAGGAAATTGAGCGGAGTTATTATTCTATCCTCGAGAAACAGAAGGATCTTCTGATTGTACAAAAATGGGTTCCTTTAAAGTCGAGGAGGGCCTTTATCTGGGCAAAGGCAACCCCCCTTTATAATAGCAAGGGGGAAATTGTGGGCGCCATTGAGTCGATCCGGGACATTACCGAACGCAAGGAGGCGGAGGAGGCGCTGGAAAAAAGGGAGCAGGAGCTTGAGGCCAAGACCCATGAACTTGAAGACCTGAACGCGGCCTTAAGAGTTTTGCTGAAGCAGAGAGAGGGGGATAAAAGTGAACTTGAACAAAAGGTGCTGTCGAACATCAAGGTACTTATTCTCCCCCATATGGAAAAATTGAAAAACCATGTGGACCTGAAGGGCATGTCGTATGTCAATGTTCTTGAATCGAATCTGATAGACATTGTATCTCCCTTTGCCCAGAAATTGTCGGTGAAATATTTGAATCTTACCAAGAGAGAAGTGCAGGTCGCCAATCTTGTCAAGGAGGGAAAAGCTACGAAAGAGATCGCGTCATTTCTCAGTGTTTCCGATAGTGCGGTCAATGTATACCGCTATCAAATCAGACATAAACTGGGCCTGACAAAAAAGCATAATCTCCGTTCCTATCTGTCGTCCCTTGCTTGAAAAATGAACACTCATGGAAAGGATTAAGGATGCATTGTTAAGGACGATTGGTGAAGCATGATAGGATTCTTTGTCATTGACACAAATGCTCCTATCTGATAGCAATCACCGGAAATGTTTCTATAGCATAAATCAATCATTTTCCTGGGTTTGTCTTGTCATGAAAATTCTTCTCGTCAATCCGCCTAATTCCGGACGGAGCATTCCGGAAGAGAAATACGGGGTGACATCAATCAAACAGATATTCAGGGGAGAACCCTTCAGTCTCGAGGTAATTGCCGGGGCACTGACGGAACATGACCTGATGATCATCGATATGAAGTGCGAACAGGAAGACTCCTTATGGAAGATTATCGAAGATTTCCGTCCTGAAGTGATCGGCTTTACGGCGGTCACTTGCGAGGCCAACTCGGTGCTTCACTATGCCCGGAAAATAAGGGAGAAGAGTCATCCCGTCGTGGTTGTCGGGGGGAATCACGCCACATGTGATCCTTCATATTTCAACAGGGAAGAGATTGACTTCATCGTCATCGGCATTGGAAAAAGAAGCTTCAGCGAACTGATAAACCATATTCAAAAGGGGGATAACGGTACGGCGATTCCCGGTGTTGCAAAGACCTCACCCGGATCTCCCCTTTCATACACGCCGAGAGACTATGGACTGCACGATCTGGTAGAGCATTGCGCGCCCCGTTATGACCTTGTGGAGAGGTACAGAGAGCACTATGTTTTGGAAAAACTGGGAATGAAGATGGGATTCGTTATTACCGCATATGGTTGCACGCACACTTGCTCTTTCTGCACCATTCCGGGAATAACAGGGGGAAAATACCTTGTCCACTCTCCGGATTCCGTAATCAGGGACATCCGCCTGTTGGGTGATATCCCCTTTATCCGTATGGTGGATGCGAATACTTTCGGTAATCCTGCCGAGTCGAAGGATCTCTGTAGTAAGATAAAAAACGCGGGCATCCAAAAGCGATTCATCGCCGATGTACGGGCGGACACGATTATCCGTCATTATGATTTGCTGAAGGATTGGAAAGAGGCCGGTCTTCATGCGGTAGTGGTTGGATTCGAAGATATGGAGGACCGGAGGATAGCGTCTTATAACAAGAAGTACAGGGCTCAAGACATCCCTCAATCTATTGAACTCCTGCATGAGTTGGACATGCTCATTGTGGGGGATTTCATCGTTTCTCCGGATTATACGGAGGATGATTTTGCACATCTGGAACAGTTCATTGCGGCAAACGGGATTCAAATCCCTATCCTCTCTGTTCTCACCCCCATTCCCGGCACACCCCTCCATAAGACGATGAAAGAACGGATCGTCATTCACGATCTGGATTTTTACACGTTCACGAACGCGGTTGTTCCCACAGCCATTCCTGAACAGGAATTTTATGAGACTTTTTCGGAACTGCTGAAGCGGCTGCATGGAAGGGCCCCGAGGGCTCATGTATCTTCCTGACATATCGGCCTATGATCATCATTCACCGATGTACTTTTTTTTACTTGCGTAAAAGGGAGTCTATTTAGTTCGTCCTGAAAAATGCAGGCTGAAACCCGCGTAAACATTGATACTGCTCTTTGAAAACTGAAGAAAGTTGTAGGATTTGGTTGTTTTTATCTGTGATTTATGCTATAAGCTACTGATATGAAAGTACAAATACCAGA
>JAPLJS010000068.1 GCA_026388545.1 Deltaproteobacteria bacterium | reverse complement strand
GAATCAAACAATAAATTATCCTTCTGTAACTGGTAGGAGTTGTCAAGCCGTAACCCCAGCCACCGCACAGTTTAGTCGTTCAGTATTTCTGTCGATTATCTTCAGTTACTCAAACCACCCCATGCCGTTTGTTTGTAGGTGTTATACCTGAAAAGTAGTTTCAATAGACACTACCTCTGATGATTTTTACATCTTGTTTTGCCATGCATCATCGTGAATCTTAAGTTGAGGTAGTCTTGAAAAAAGCAGCGTGCTTCTCAATCATATCTGCAACGTCTGCGGCATTTCCCTGGTAAATTAAATTTTTCAGTTCAGCCACGTTTTTTTCATACGCCTCGATATGTTGATGAATGTCAGGATTCATGGTTACGATTTCGGCATACAGCATGGGGTTCTGGCAAAAAACCTTCTGAATGATTTCGATCTTTGCCTGAAAGGCAGGCGTTGCAAACCGGCATAGTTCTAAGAAGCTCACACCCGCTTTGCTCAAAACCAGTCCCATCATGATGGTATTAAAATGATTAAGTCCCTGGACGATCGCCATCATCTTGTCATGTTTCTCCGGCGTTGTTTCCACAACAAGGGCGCCGTTCCTATCAAGGACATCCTGCAGCCAGGAAATCCACTTCTCACCCCTTGCCGGACAGAGAACAACATGCTGCCCCGCTATGGAATCGACCTGGGGTCCGAAGAGCGGATGGCATCCGATAACCTCTGAAACGGATGATTCCAGCATGGCTTTAACAGGCTCCTGCTTCAGAGAAGTGAGATCCATGAGGAGGGCGTCCTTGAGCATATGTGGACCGACCTTCTCAATAACCGAAGCGGTTACTCCGATGGGAACGCTTATGACGACCACCTGACATGTCTCAGCCATTTCGGCGACAGCCATTCCCCGATTTCTCCCGGATATATGAACAGTATATCCTTCTTTTTCAAAGAAGCGGGCAAACCACCCCCCCATGCCGCGGGTACCGCCAATGATGCCTATCGGGATGTCATTCATGCGCAACTGCCTTCTGTCTGAGTAAATGATCTGCCAGGACAATACTCACCATAGCCTCACAAACAGGGATGATCCGGGGTATTACCGACACGTCATGCCTCCCTTTAATCGATATCTCCACTGGCTCCCCCCGCTCATTGATGGTCTGCTGAACCTTGGCGATGGACGCAATCGGCTTGCAGGCTGCCCGTATAACGATCTCCTGGCCTGTGGTAATACCGGCCAGTATCCCACCGGCATTATTGGATAGAAAACCATCCGGTGTGATAGGGTCATTTGCCTGCGAACCGGTCATTTCCGCAACCTTAAAACCAGCCCCAATTTCCACTCCCTTTACCGTCCCGATACTCATGAGGGCCTTGGCAAGATCGGCATCCATTTTGTCAAATACCGGTTCTCCCAAACCTGGAGGGCACCGCCTGACGATAATTTCGACAATGCCGCCGAGGGAATCACCGCTGCGCCTCGCTTCCTCCAGTTTCGCCTCCATTTTCCGGGCAGCGTCCTTATCCGGGCACATCAAACTGTTCTCAGCAATATCTTCGGGGGAGATATTTTTCGCCCCATCACGGTCCAGCTTTATTGCAATACCCCCCAGCACTTTTGTATAGGCAATGATTTCCATGCCTTCATGGGAGATGATTTTTCCGGCAATCGCCCCGGCAGCGACACGTGCCGCCGTTTCACGGCCTGAGGCTCGCCCTCCACCCCGATAATCACGAATCCCGTATTTTTTGAAAT
>JAPLJS010000067.1 GCA_026388545.1 Deltaproteobacteria bacterium | reverse complement strand
AACGGTGATGGGATCGGACTCATTCATACCCGATCTCTCACAATACCGCGTCCCGGTGCAGAAATCATCCCACACAACGCCTCCCCCGGCTTCTTCGATGATCCGCTAGAGATCGGGGTGGGTGCACACGCCACCGGCCAGGATGGTACGCTTACCTGGAGATGATGCCGCACTCTCCTTTTTCTTTTCCAATTCATTAACAAATGTGGGAAGAACCTCCAGAAGATGGCCCCTGTCCATGATCATGGACGATTTGACAACGGCATACAGATCGCTTCCGGTGATTATCCCGGGGTTTTCAGCTTTCAATTCGTAAAGTCTCTTCAGATACCCCCTGATGGTGTTGAATGTATTCAGTGCATTTGTCAGCTTTTCCTCGGTAATCTCACTTTGCAGGTATCCGCCAAGGTCGTTCCTGAATTTTGTCAGGATGTCGATCATGTATGCTCTTGCGCTCTCTGTGTCGAGTTTTACCGGCAGCACTACGTCAATGTGGAAAGTTCCCTTAACATTCATTCGCCAGATGTCGGAGAGGCGCTGAATCGAATCACAGGTATGCGGAAAAACCACCCCTTCAAGAAAATCGAGGTGACCTGCCAGGGCTCCTTCAAGAGCTCCACGCACCAGGGAGCAGCAGTAAGATTGCAAATGGGCGTCGGCAAGGTAAATATTCTCTCCTGTCCCGAAAAGCCTGAAAGGGTGAGCACCTGCTGCGTATATGATTTCTTCCGGTGTATAAGAACACAGATATCCCACGACCTTCCGGCGTCCCTCCTCTTTTATTTTTCTGCCGTAGGCTGACGGGTCTTTCAAAACTTCATAAAATTCATCGATTAAGAGCCGGGAATTCTTCTCGAACATTCCAGGATACCACCTTAGAATTTCTGTTTACGATGTATCTTATCGGGACAATAATGTAGAAGGTGAAATATTGTCAATGAAAAAGGGGCTATCATTCTCCTTGACATACATTACCATTTTACCTAATAATCACCTCACTAAAAAATACATACTTGACCAATAGATGAACAGAGAAAGAATACGGAGGATACCTTGCTAATCGTAATGCATAGCAAAGCCGGCAGCAAGCAGATTGATGCTGTCATGGTTGCTGTGAAAAATATGGGATTAAGGGCCAAGCCGATTCCCGGAAGTCAAAGAACCGCCATCGGCGTACTGGGCAATAAAGGATATGTTGACGATTTCAATATTCGCGACCTTCCCGGTGTTAAAGAAGTTATCCACGTCACAAAGCCGTACAAGATGGTATCTAGGGATTTCCATCCCCGAAGGACCGTGATAAAAATCGATGATGTTGAAATCGGGGAGGGAAAGAAACCCATCGTTATTGCTGGTCCGTGCGCCGTTGAAAGCGAGGATCAGATTGTCAAAACCGCTATTGCTGTAAAGCGCCTGGGTGCAGATCTTCTCCGGGGCGGCGCTTTCAAGCCAAGAACAGGCCCCCATACATTTCAAGGACTGAAAAAAGAAGGGTTGAGACTTCTTGCCCTGGCTAAAAATGAGACGGGCCTGCCAATTGTAACAGAGGTTATGACCCCGGAAAACGTTGAACTCGTTGGGGAATACGCCGATGTGCTCCAGGTGGGGGCACGCAACATGCAGAATTTCGACCTATTGAGAGAACTTGGACGAATACACAAGCCGGTGCTTCTTAAACGCGGGATGAGCGCTACAATAGAGGAATTCCTGGCGGCAGCCGAATATATCTATGCAGAAGGGAACCATAAGGTTATCCTCTGCGAGCGAGGCATTCGCACCTTTGAAACAGCAACACGCAACTGTCTTGATCTTTCCGTCATACCACTCATCAATGAACTGTCACATTTGCCGGTGATCATCGATCCGTCTCATGCCACTGGAAAACGAAGTCTTGTTCCGCCAATGGCCAAGGCAGCCCTGGTAGCCGGTGCGCATGGCATCATGGTAGAGGTGCACCCGGAACCGGACAAGGCCCTTTCGGATGGCCCTCAATCTTTAACGATACAAGGATTTGAAAAGCTGATGGAAGACATCAAGAAGTTACGATCATTTCTTGGCTGGTGAATTGTTACGTAACTTACCCGATACTGTACCTTCCATTGAGCTTTTGAACAAGCCCTTCTCTCTCGAGTTGATTTATGATTTTCCTGATTCTCGTTGCGGGTTCACGTATCATTTCCTCAAGCTCCGAATACGAAAGAGGTGATTTTTCTAAAAGGATACGTAAAATTGCTCCTCGAATTTGTCTGTCGGAATTTTTAAACGGCGGCTGTTTCTTATAATGCAGACTCCTTATGTTAGGGTTCGGAATTTCCTTTTTCAACATGGCGCCATAGTCCATCAGAGCATGGTACCACATACCGCTATTTGACCTGTCTAGCGTTGCCTCAACGAAGGGGAGAATATCATTATCTTTTATGTTCTCCTTTCCTTCAAAAAAGTGATGTATAAATACCCTCCTGATGTTCGTTTCGATGAAAACAGCAGGCTTGTTAAATGCAAATGCCTGTAGCGACGATGCTGTTGTTCTTCCTACCCCGGATAGCTTTGTGAGATCTTCCAGTTTCGCGGGAAGATTCCCTCCATACTCGGACGTGACAGTCTGGGCGGCACGTACCAATGCGAGTGCTCGTCTATTATAACCAAGTCCCTGCCATACGAAGAGAACGTCTTTCAGTTCAGCCCTAGCAAGAGATGGGAAATCCGGAAAGATCGAAATAAAGAGCTTGTACTTTTGAATCACTCTTTCTACCTGTGTCTGCTGAAGCATTACCTCTGAAACAAAAATGTGATACGGGTTTTTCGTCTTCCGCCATGGAAGATCTCGGCCATGTTGATTATAATGACGGTAAATAACAGCTTGAAAGGAATTCACCTGTTCCGGAGTAAGATTCGCACGCAGAGTCTCCCCATCAAAATTGGATATATCTTGTTTATGAATAACGATTCCCCCATAGGTTTTTGAGCTTATTGTAGCAAGATTTCTGTTAACGTGTTAGTGTAAAAAAACAATGCCGCTGGAGGGCCATGAACACTATGAAAAATGCGCAATCTATGGATATTTCACCGATAGAAAATTTGGGTCATTCTGAGCTGAAGAACTACCTCGAATTTTTACTCTGGCATTACCGGGTGGTGGACGGTTTCTGGTTTCTCTTCGTATCGGATGAATTTGATCAACAGACGGCAGAAAGGATCAACGAGCGTGTTTGGACAAAGGTTGCGGGTATGGCCGCCAAGGATATCTTGAAGCGTTTTCAGATCGGGGAGAAAGGCTTGCGCGGCTTTGTGAAGGCCCAGAAACTTTTCACCTGGATTATAATCATTGGATAAGATTTTGATGAAAAAGAAGATTAGTTGATCATTTCCGTTCCTCGCTGTGCGCCCCAGGCAGCAAGGATCGCGAAGGGATTGCCTGAGTTTTCCTGCAAGGAGATGCACCGGGGCGAGTTTGAGAATTTCGCCGGAATTATCGATGATAGAATACAGGTTGAATGCCTTTTTGCGCCTCCCGATCCACATCCGGATAATGCCTTCTGCCGGTGGCGGTTTACCTT
>JAPLJS010000066.1 GCA_026388545.1 Deltaproteobacteria bacterium | reverse complement strand
AGGGTTCCGTTTTCAGCGGCAGAGAAAGCGACAGCGGGTTGGCATGAGGATCCCTGACCCATTCGCCTTCGTACTGGAAGACGAATCGGCGACGCTCGTCAAGCCAGAGGCGGCCTGTTAGGCGGTTCCGAAGATAGACGTCGAGGACCGGCTCTTGCTCACTCATGAGGCCACGTCCTGTCTTTCAGCTCGATTTCGATGCCGAGGGCATGAAGCGCCTGCAGGACCTTACCAAGCTGGGCCGTGGCTTTTCCGTTTTCGAGGTCCGAGAGGAATCGGTAATTGACGTTGCAGAGACCTGCGGCATCGGCGAGGGTCAGGCCGTCTTCCTTTCTTTTCTTCCGGATAGCGGCCCCGATATCGACAGCGGATCTCACGACCGTTTTCATATCATACCCCCGAGTATTATTCCCGTTCGGGAATATATCGCCAACAATAGCCCCTTGTCAAGCATATTATTCCCTATCGGGTATATTTTATGCCTTTAAGGAAGGAATTGCACATATAATTCCCGAACGGGAATATTTCCCTATGCCGGGAGAGATATAAATCCTTGTTCTTTGAAATGCCGGTCAAGGGTGTGTTGCCCCCAGAATTACATGTTGCTATTCCTCGCACCTTTCGATATGATCCTTAAAATCATCAAACCAGTAAGGGCACTGCCCCACCCTTTCATTGGACGACAAAAATGCAGGATGTGTTACAAGCCATACTCAATTTCGAGACCCCAAAGTTGCACTAAAAAAGAGGAGTTATAGCTATGGAAAAAATGATTAAAATTCATCTCGAAAAATTGCCTGAAGGGCTATACCTGGCGACATCCGATGATATTCAGGGATTGGTTGCGCAGGGGAGAACCGTTTCCGAGACGCTTGAAATCGCGAGGGATGTGGCTAAAAAGCTCATAGAAGAGCAAGGCTTCCCAGCCGTAAATCTGGGAGCTATCAGTGATTCTTTTGAGTATCCTTTGATCGTAGGAACATAAACCATGGGACAGTTGTCCGGTTTTAGATATCGAGACATCGTACAACGTCTCAAGTTATTCGGCTTCTCGTTCCTCCGTCAAGCGGCGGGAAGCCACGAAATCTGGTACAATAAATCAACAGGCCGCTATACAACGATCCCAAATCACGCAGGCGATATGCCCCAGGGTACCCTCAGGGCAATCTTGAAACAAGCGGATATTTCAGCCGAAGATTTCATCAACATGAAACATTCATGAAGGGTAGCCGTCGCTCCATCGGAAAGCGCTCCCCGCAGTTCTCATAATTCGGCAAATTCATGAGCGAAATTATCATTGAGGCAGGACGCACCGAGAAAAACTACTGGGCCGATCTCTGGCGCTACCGGGAGCTTTTTCTGATTCTGGCATGGCGCGATCATCCGTGCGCTACAAGCAGACTATCCCCGGAATTCACCCTGACCCCAGTTTTTTGGGAAATTGGAAATCATTGACGCAGTTAGGGATCTGGATGATTTAAGGACACCGCCCGGCAATCGGCTTGAGGCGCTGTCAGGCGATAGACGGGGGCAACACGGCATCCGCATCAACGAGCAGTGGCGCGTCTGCTTTGTCTGGCAAGATGGAAATGCAAACGATGTTGAGATCGTTGATTATCACTAAGGAGGGAGTATGAACGGGAGGGATTTTCCTCCGGTGCATCCCGGAGAGATTTTACTGGAAGAGTTCTTGAAGCCGATGAGCATTAGTCAGTACCGCCTGGCCGAAAGCATCCGCGTTCCGGCGAGGCGGATCAACGAGATCGTGCTTGCAAAGCGCGGCATAACCGCGGATACCGCCCTGCGGCTGTCTCGTTTTTTCGGGAATTCTGCTCAATTTTGGATGAATCTTCAAACACGCTACGAGCTTGAATCGGCGCGCGATTTATCGGCGTCCAGCATTGACCGGGAAGTCAGGCCACACGCAGCAGCGTAAGATGCGAGGTAAGGTGG
>JAPLJS010000065.1 GCA_026388545.1 Deltaproteobacteria bacterium | reverse complement strand
GCCCTGAACAATACCCTGCAGGACGTTATGACCCGGTACAGAAGGATGCAGGGATATAACGCCCTATGGATGCCGGGAACTGATCATGCTGGAATCGCCACTCAGAATGTAGTTGAGCAGGAGCTTGCGAAAGAAGGTATTACCAGGCATGATTTAGGGAGAGAAAAGTTCATAGAGCGGGTGTGGGAATGGAAGGAGAAGTATGGCGGGGTTATTATAAACCAGCTCAAGCGGCTTGGATGTTCCTGTGACTGGTCCAGAGAATGTTTTACAATGGATAAGAGATTATCCAGGGCCGTCAGAGAGGTCTTCGTTCGCCTCTATAATGACGGACTTATCTATCAGGGCGATTATATTGTCAATTGGTGCCCTCGCTGTCATACAGCCATATCAGACCTTGAAGTGGAATATGTGGAGAAAGAGGGATTCCTCTGGCATCTCAGGTACCCTTATGGAGAAGGCGGCGGTGAGATTGTAGTGGCTACCACTCGTCCTGAGACGATGCTGGGGGATACGGCTGTTGCCGTTAACCCGGAGGACGGCAGGTATAAAGATAAGATCGGGAGCAAAGTAATCTTGCCCCTTGTCAACAGGATAATACCCATCATCGCCGATAATCATGTAAGTATGGAGTTCGGTTCAGGGGCGGTAAAAGTTACACCGTCCTCTGATCCAAACGACTTTGCCATTGCAGAGCGGCATCAATTAGAAATCGTCAAAATTATGGATGGCAGCGCGGTCATCAATGAAAATGGCGGCGTCTATCAAGGTCAGGATCGCTACGAGTGCAGGGAAAATATTATCAGGGATCTCGAAAAGGGAGGCTATCTTGCAGGAAGGGAAGCCTATGTGCACAATGTCGGACAATGTTACCGGTGTAAAACAGACATTGAGCCCATGATTTCCAGGCAGTGGTTTGTGAAGATCAAACCCCTGGCAAAGGTTGCGACTGCCGCAGTGGTTAAAGGAAAAACGAAAATTGTGCCGGTCATGTGGGAAAGCACTTATTTCGAATGGATGAATAATATCAGGGACTGGTGTATTTCGAGGCAAATCTGGTGGGGTCACAGAATACCCGTATGGCATTGCGGTACGTGCGGAAAAGAAATCGTCTGCACAATAGATCCCGATGCATGTCCCGACTGCAGCGGGACAACACTGAAGCAGGAAGAAGATGTTCTTGATACGTGGTTCAGCTCTGCTCTCTGGCCATTTTCAACCCTCGGATGGCCGGATAATACGGAGGCGTTAAAGACGTTTTATCCCACATCGCTTCTGATTACAGGGTTTGATATCCTTTTCTTCTGGGTAGCAAGAATGATGATGATGGGTCTCTACGTTATGAAGGACGTCCCTTTTAGAGATGTCTATCTCCATGCCCTCGTACGAGACGAAATGGGAGAAAAGATGAGTAAATCCAAAGGGAATATCATCGATCCTCTCGAGATGATTGATAAATTCGGCGCCGATGCCTTCAGGTTTACTCTGGCAGCCCTAACGGCCCAGGGCAGGGATATCAGGATGTCCGAGGAGCGGGTTGCAGGTAATAAACATTTCGTCAACAAGATATGGAATGCAACCCGGTTTTCCCTCATGAATCTGGAAGATTATTCGCCTTCCGGCGTTCATATCGAAAAGAGCGATGAATCCCTTCCCGATAGATGGATTAACCATAAGCTGAACATGACTGTAGCGGAAGTCATCAGCTCTCTGGATGAATATCGGTTTAATGATGCTGCATCAAGTATTTATCAGTTTATCTGGCATGAGTTCTGTGACTGGTACCTTGAATTGGTTAAACCAACGCTTTATGGGAAAGGAGACCCCGCAAAGAGGCGTGCGGCACAACATACCCTCCTTTCAGTCATGAAGTCCTCACTCAAATTGCTCCACCCCTTCATGCCTTTCGTAACGGAAGAGATATGGGAGACCCTGGTGGGTGACGGGAGTTCTATTATGGTCAGCGAATTTCCCTCACCGGATGATACCTGTCAGGACATTGTAGCGGAAAAACAGATGGGTATTATTATGGATGTAATTACGTCTATCAGGAACATCAGGGGTGAGATGAATATAGCGCCATCAAAAAAATTACGGGTTATGATTTCTCCTCCGGATGAGGAGTCCAGTGCAATCATTGGAATTGGGGATGGTTACATTAGGAATCTGGCCAATCTCGATGCATTGACCATAAGTAGTGATGAAAAAGAACCGAAAAACGCCGCCACGGGAGTTGCCGGTTCACTACGGATATATGTATTGCTGGAAGGTGTAGTGGACATTGCCGGGGAGAAGGCGAGACTCGAAAAAG
Organism: Deltaproteobacteria bacterium; assembly: GCA_026388545.1. NCBI lineage: Bacteria > Pseudomonadati > Myxococcota > Myxococcia > Deltaproteobacteria bacterium. Next base: position 11,811 of record JAPLJS010000065.1, on the reverse strand, counting down.
AAATGGCCAAGGTGAGTAAAGATCTGATGATAATTTCAAAAAAGCTTGCCAATCGCGATTTCATGGCGAAGGCCTCACAAACAGTTATTGAAAGAGAAGAAGAAAAATTCAGGGAAGTTAAAGGAAAGTATGTTGTTCTGGAAACAGCCCTGAAAAGACTTCAGGAAATGGGTTAAAAGAATCTCCATTAATAGTAAGTCTTCCGTGTTCATGTTTCGACACCTCAATAACCTCTAAGTGCCTTTATTATCATGTTGCAAAAGCATATCATACGCGGGTTAATCCGGTTGGCCCTTGAAGAAGATATCGGCACAGGTGATGTTACGACAGCCGCAGTGCTGACCGGTGCAGAGGCCGGCAAGGCGAAGGCTATCGCCAAGGCTGATATTGTTGTAGCCGGCATCGATGTCTTTAAAGAGGCCTTTCTTTTCCTGGATAACAGCTTGCAATTTACCGGCTATTGTGAAGACGGGCATAAGGTGGAGAAGGGCGAAGTTCTGGCAGAGATATCCGGACTTCTTGGCAGCATCCTGACGGCTGAGAGGGTGGCGCTTAATTTATTTCAGAGGATGTGCGGCATTGCGACGTTTACGAGACGATATGTTGATGAGGTTAAAGGAACACGGGCAAAAATTCTCGATACAAGAAAAACGGCGCCGGGTCTCAGATACTTCGATAAGTATGCCGTGAGAATTGGCGGCGGTTTCAACCATCGCTTTGGCCTGTATGACGGTGTTTTGATCAAAGACAACCATATTGCGGCGGCAGGCGGTATCTCCCAGGCACTCGACAGGGTTCGCGGCCGCTTCCCCCATACCCTGAAAGTGGAAATTGAAGTCAAAAATCTTCAAGAAGTTGAGGAAGCCCTTATTTCCGGTGCGGATGTAATAATGTTAGACAATATGACTATCGAAGATATGAGAAAGGCAGTTGCATCCGTCAACGGAAAGGTGTCTCTTGAGGCCTCCGGCAATGTTACTCTCGCGAATGTGAGACAGATTGCCGAAACGGGAGTTGATTTCATTTCCGTGGGTGCTCTTACCCATTCAGTGCCGGCATCCGATATATCCCTGATGATCGAATAACGTTATCAGTAATCTAATCAATACAATGGATTTCAATGAACAATCCCTGGCTGTCCGTCTTTCAGAGAAGCGGATAGGAAATTGTATCCACTTCTTTAAGGAAGTAGATTCAACCAACGACGTCGCTTTCAAACTTGCCCTCGGTGGTGTTCCTGAGGGAACTGTCGTCATCGCAGACTGTCAGACCAGGGGAAAAGGCCGTCTGAAACGGCAATGGCAATCTCCTCCCGGTTGTAATCTGTATACTTCCATCGTGTTGAGGCCTAAGATTGATCCCATTTTTGCCCCCCAGATTACGCTTATGACCGGTGTTGCCGTTGCCGATCTTTTATCCGGGTACTGTTCGGGAGATGTAACGCTCAAATGGCCGAATGATGTTCAGATCAGGGGCAAAAAGGTGTGTGGCATCCTGACAGAGATGCGGGCTTCTGCAACTGAAGGAGTGGCCTTCGTTGTCGTAGGCGTCGGCATTAATGTTAACATAGAACGGGTTGATTTTGACGAGTCATTTCGTGATATCGCCACGTCACTTACGGATGAGGCGGGGGTGAAAATTTCTCGACTTGATTTAACGGTAAAATTATTCGATAATTTTGAAAATCACTATACCCGGCTTCTCAATGAAGGGTTTGGTTCCATTAAAGATATGTGGCTTAACTACTCAGATATGGTCGGGAGGTGCATTAAGGTGGTATTTAACGATGATGTAAAGGCAGGAGAGGTTCAAGGTATTGATGATTTTGGGGCTCTCATTATTTCAGATGAAAATGATGTAATCAGAAGGGTCATCGCCGGAGATGCCACAATTATGAAGGGATAAGATATGCTTTTAGTTATCGACGTTGGAAATACCAATACGGTCCTTGGTTTGTATGACGGGGACGAACTGGTTCACGACTGGAGGATCAGGACTGTTGTTGATCATACTGTTGATGAGTACGGTATGTTGATTTTCAATCTCTATAAAAACAGCAGGATTCAACCGCGGGTCATCAAGGATATCATTATTTCATGCGTTGCCCCTACAATGCTCAACATTCTTGAACCTCTCTGTAAAAAATATTTCAATATCACGCCTCTCATTGTCGGGCCAGGCATTAAAACCGGGATGCCGATCCTGTATGATAACCCGAGAGAAGTGGGAGCGGACCGGATTGTCAATGCCGTTGCGGCATACGAAAAGTACGGGGGGGATGTTATAATTGTTGATTTCGGCACCGCTACTACCTTTGATTATGTATCGAAAAAAGGGGAATACATGGGCGGATGCATATCACCGGGCATCATGATAGCGAGTGAAGCCCTCTTCAGCAAAGCGGCGAAACTCCCGAGGGTAGAACTCAGCAGGCCGAAATCCGTTATCGGTAAGGATACGGTGAGCAGTATGCAGGCAGGCATATTGTTCGGTTATGCAAGTCTCGTGGACGGTCTTGTTGATCGTATTAAATCGGAAGTCAAGTCGAACCCGAGGGTTATAGCAACCGGGGGACTTGCGAAAGTCATCGCAGCAGAAACAAAAAGCATTGATATTGTCGATGAAATGCTCACTTTGGAAGGGCTCCGAATTCTCTATAATCGAAATTGTGTAATATAGAATTCTATCATGATCTGATCAGGTTATTCAACAACACATGACCTCCGTTATGTTGATAAATTAATTCCCCGCAGGAGAAAACAGTACTATGTTGAACGTGGGTTTCACAGGTGGAATTGCCTCAGGAAAATCAACTGTAGCGAAAATGTTTCTGGAGAAGGGCGCTTATCTGATTGACTTCGATAAGCTGGCCCATTTCGTGGAGGAACCCGATCAACAGGCATGGAAGGCTATTGTTGATTTTTTTGGATCGGATATACTGAATGAAGACCGGACAATCAACAGGGTAAAGCTTGGGTTGCTTGTCTTTACAGACAGGGAAAAGCTCTCCAAACTCAACAGCATTGTTCACCCCGCTGTTTTCGATGAATGGAGGCGGCGAAGTGAAGACATCCGGGAAAGAAATCCTCAGGCCATTGTTATATCCGATGTTCCCCTGCTTATCGAAGTGGGGATGCAGAATATGTTCGATGTAGTTGTTTTAGTACATGCCTCTCCGGAGGATCAGATTCAGCGGCTGATGGAGAGAAATGGATTAAGCAGGGAAGATGCAGTAAGGAGACTTTCCTCACAGATGCCCATCGATGAAAAGAGGGCATATGCCGATCTAGTTATCGATAATCATGACTCCTTAGAGGCGACCCGCAGAATCGTCAATGATGTATGGAAAGATCTCATGGAAAGGGAGAAGAAAATTCGTCTTCAATTGTAATGTTTGCATGTATTTTGAATTGGGACACATATAACCCATGTGGGAACTTGTCACTATCTTCTTTTCTTCTTTTGTCATTGCCTTTTCCGGTGCGATGATGCCGGGGCCGCTGCTTACCGCTACGATCAGTGAAAGCTCGCAAAGAGGCTTTCTCGCGGGGCCTTTGCTTATTGTCGGTCACGGTATCCTGGAACTCCTGTTGCTGGCTGCACTGGTGTTAGGGTTGGCTCCATTTCTGCAACGCGATGCAGTTTTTGTTGTTGTGGCTATTTTGGGGGGAGTTATATTGATCTGGATGGCGGTGGGAATGTTCCGTGCCCTTCCTACCTTAAGCCTTTCGATGAAGACGGAAGAGACGAAGCGTGGTTCTCTCGTAATAGACGGCGTTCTTTTCAGCATCGCGAATCCATACTGGTTCATCTGGTGGGCTACAATCGGATTCGGGTATGTCCTGTATAGCTGGCGGTATGGTATGGCAGGCATCGCTTTTTTCTTTACGGGACACATTCTCGCCGATTTCGTTTGGTATTCCGCTGTCTCCGCGGCCGTGGGGAAGGGAAGGAGTCTTTTTACTGATCGTTTCTATAGAGGACTCATTGGAAGCTGTGCGGTTGTGCTGATTCTTTTTGCATGCTATTTTTTCTTCGCCGGTGTACAAAAAATAATTACCTGAGAAGCTATAAACTCCTAACCTCCGCGGGGATATGTTTCATTCTTGGTGGCGCCACCATCTTAAATAAAGGAGAAAACCCATAATGACAAATAAGACCAAGAAATCGGATCTCGACGGGCTGACTTTGTTAGGTCGTGACTCCAAACCGACAAAAAAATTAGAAACCTTCCCGAACCGCCATCCGGAGAGGGATTATGTTGTAACACTCAAGACAGAAGAGTTTACCTGTGTCTGTCCTGCTACGGGGCAACCCGATTTTGCAAAGTTAACGATTCAGTACGTCCCGGATAAGAAGATTGTCGAATCTAAATCTCTGAAGCTGTATCTGTGGTCTTATCGTGATGAGGGTGTCTTTCATGAGCACGTGACCAATGTAATTCTTGATGATCTTGTTTCCGTACTGAAGCCCCGGTGGTGCAAGGTAACGGCGGATTTCGCGGTTCGCGGGGGGATTTCCATTACCGTCGAGGCAGAGTATAAGAAGTGACATCGCCGAGATAAAGGATCAGCGGCGGCTGTAATCCGTCCTCATCGACATATATCTGCATTCATGTCCTTGAATTATCATATTCAGGCATCAAAATTTCTTTGACCCTGCCTACTATGCCGCTTTGCAGGCGCACCTTGATGCCGTGGGGGTGACTGGCTGATTTCGTGAGAATATCCTTGACGATACCTTCAGACAGTTTACCGCTGAATTGATCCTGCTTCTGGACGACCTTCACATGCACTCCGGGTTTAATGTTTGATCGGTTATTTCCATTCATGAGCATGCCCTATGACATATAATCAGGTTAATTAAGGAGGACACTTGTCCTCCTTTTTTGACAAGAATCTGCTGCTGTACAATAAAAGTATAAGAAGAACGGCCTTGTGTGTCAATGAAAGAATGAAAACATTGCTTTCTCCATTGACTGAGTGTATAAGGAATATACTGGTGAGTCAACAGACCTGTCCTATGCCCCCTAAATATCCGGGGGGTGTCCCACATTTCCCAATGTAATTGACTTAAGCAATTTGAATCCCTTTTTACAAAAAGGGACTGGAAAGAGATCAACATCATTAAGTCAATGATATTGAAAATATAATAGTATTTATAAACACCTAAAGGATAAGAATAGCAATGACATTTAAAGAATTACACATAGACAAAAGGATTTTAAAGGCAATAACTGAAATGGGATTTGAAACACCGATGCCTGTTCAAGAAGAGGTTATCCCTTTTCTATTGCAAGAGACAAGGGACTTAGTCGCGTTGGCTCATACGGGAACAGGTAAGACAGCAGCGTTCGGGATACCCATTATTCAAAAGGTTGATCAATTCTCATCAAAAACACAAGCCTTAATACTTGCCCCCACAAGGGAGCTTTGTTTGCAGATCACCGACGATTTAAACCGTTTGGCGAAACACATGGGCGGTTTACATATTGTGCCTATCTATGGAGGTGCAAGTATTTTGACGCAGATACGGCAGATTTCTTCAGGCGCTCAGATCATTGTGGCCACGCCCGGCAGAATGCTTGATATGCTGAAGCGGAGAAAAGTGGATGTGTCTGCCATCAGTTGGCTGGTGCTGGATGAAGCAGATGAAATGCTGAACATGGGATTTAAGGAAGATTTGAACGCGATATTGTCCGGGACTCCCGACAATAAAAGAGTTTTGTTGTTTTCAGCGACAATGGCTAAGGAAATTGAAGGTATAGCGCAGAGCTATATGAATAAGCCCGTTGCTATTACGATTGGTTTAAAAAATACGGGGGCTGAAAATGTTCACCATCAGTACTATGTCGTACATGCCAAGGACAGATATATCGCATTAAAAAGGATTGCTGATTATTATCCTGATATTTATTCGATTATTTTCTGCAGAACAAAAATAGAAACACAGGAAATTGCCGATTCGCTTATAAAAGACGGTTATAATGCGGACGCATTGCACGGAGATCTTTCTCAGCCGCAGAGGGATAGCGTCATGAACCGTTTTAGAAGCAGAAATCTTCAAATGCTTGTGGCAACCGATGTTGCTGCAAGAGGAATTGATGTTGTGGATTTAACGCATATTATCAATTATAACCTCCCGGACGATCCTGAATATTATACCCACCGCAGTGGACGTACAGGGAGAGCCGGTAAGTCAGGTATTTCCATTGTTATTGTTAATTTAAAAGAAATTTTTAAAATTAAACAGATAGAAAAACAGATACGAAAGAAATTTGAGCTGGTTAAAATACCTACGGGAAGTGAAGTTTGCGAAAAACAACTGTATCATCTCGTCGATAAAGTAAAGAACACAGAGATTCAGCATCAGGAAATCGGTGATTTTTTACCTGCTGTCTATGAGAAACTAAAAGGAATCAGCAAGGAAGAAATCATTCAGCGATTTGTCTCTGCTGAGTTTAACCGCTTTTTAAGCTATTACCGAAATGCTCCGGACATCAACGTTGACTTAAAAAAAAGAGAAGGGAGCTCAGGTCCCGTGCGTCTCTTTGTGAATATCGGGCAGATGGAAAGATTCACTCCAAAAAGTCTTAAAATATACCTCGTAGAAACGGCAAAAGTGGCGAATCTCCGTATTATCAATGTTGATGTCATGAAAAGTTGTTCTTTCTTTGAAACAGATTCGGGGCAGGCAGAGCCTCTTATCGCTGCATTCAATAAAATAAAATTCAAAAACCGCCGGGTGCAGATCGAGTATGCCGGCAGAAGAAGCAGTAAAGAAAAGGGAAACAAAGGGTATTCAAAATCCAGAGATTTCTCTTCCTCAAAGAAAAGAGCAAGGAGATATTAATCCGCGATCATTTTCATATCTCCCGCCCGGCCCCTCACACACCATGCCAGCCTTTACGGGGTTCTTTTCGGTTGCTTGTCCTTCTTCTTTTTTGTATCTTGCTTCTGTTTATCGTCGTGCTGCTTCTTGAGCTTTTCCTTGTCCTTCTTACCGCCCTTGTCTCCCATGATGTACCTCCCTCTTTGCTAAAACCCCGGAAATCCGGGGACTTCTCATAATCATTACACAACACCCATCTAATGTAAATATCCAATTTCTTACGAAAAATCGATCATTTTTTTCTTGGCAGGATTTCGATCCAATAGTCATCCGGATCGTTGATAAAGTAGATTCCCATGTCCTTGTTTTCGTAGTAGATACAGCCCATCTCTTCATGGAGGGCATGGGCGCCCGCAAAATCATCAACCGTGAAGGCCAGGTGAAATTCGTTATCACCGAGATTGTAAGGCTCCTGCCTGTCTTTGAGCCAGGTCAACTCAAGCTGGTGCGGTGTCTGACCGTCGCCGAGAAAGACGAGAATGAAACTCCCGTCCGGCGCTTCACGCCTTCTCACTTCGGTCAGTTGCAGCGACTCCCGGTAAAAGGAGAGGCTTTTCTCCAAATTGAGTACATTGAAATTATTGTGCGCGAAAGTGAATTGCATAGACTTGATTCCTTTTTTGAGATGCCCCGCTCTCTCGTCTTGTAATGAGAGGCAAATTTGAGGCGATAATCCTAATCTATAGTGCCTCCCGAATTGCCTTTATAAGTGTTAGAATCAGGATGCTTTTTTTAGTCGTTCCGCAACCCATACTTTAATGATGGACTGCCGCGGTACCCCCAGGCGTTTTGCCTCTTTGTCCAACTGGTGAATCATCCATAGAGGGAAATCCACATTCACTCTTTTCTGTTCCTGTTCAGGCCTTCGGGCTTTCGAAACATCAAGATATTTTGTAATATCCTCACCTTCATCAAATTTTTTATCGAATTCCTTAGCCTTCATATATATCAATCTCCTCTTTTCTAGACCGTCGAACCGAAATTATCCTTACGCTTTCGTTTCGGTACGTTATAACACCTGACCAATGTTTATCTTCTATCTTTCCGACAACCAGAAATCTTGGTTCATCAATCGTTATGGCAGGAATTATAATGTAATCGGAATCATCCCACAGCGCCTGTGCGTCGAGAAAGTCGATCCCATGCTTCTTTTTATTATTGTCGCTATTTTCGGAATCAAACTCAAAACTCATGGTATATATATTATACCTTTTACATACCAACAGCAAATATTATTTTGATTATAACGGGAAGCTGACCGGCGGTGGCGCGTGCTTGCTGCTGCATAGCATGCAGGCACGTGACAACGCAGGTCGAGCGTTTTGTTAGGCGGGCCGCTGTTAGCGGTCCGCCGCTAAACGCGAGACAGAGTGTAGCCGGTCAGCTTCCCGTAAGGCGGGCGAGCGACCGAGCGAATCAGTCCGGCACAGCCGGACAGCGAGGAAGCGAGAGCGTGGAGATGCGCCATTAATATTTGTTTTATTATAATTTATCATGGCGCAGCTCAAGCGGCCCGCCTTACAATTAATATACGTACTACGCTTTTCCTGATTATCCGTGAAAAACCATATGTTGAATTGTGGTAATATATATAAATATCAAGAGGTTTTGTCAAATATTTATTATAATATTCCGTAATTTATGTTTATTATCATAAAATGCATAGTACGTATAATACGGGTATTTGTACAAGTTTCGAGGTAACATTTAGTATGCTACCGTTTTGGCCGGGTGAGTTTATAGTCGTGCCGGGGATTGTTTGGATCGACGTTCGGATCATAACCGGTATCGTTGGTATAGATATATTCGCCGCTCAAATTGACCCACAGGAGGCCTTATAAGTGTTAGCTCATTATTCATAATGGGTCCACATCCTGATAATTTTTACGATTCTCTCTTTTTCCATAACTTGATATACTATTCGATGTTGAATGTTGATTCTTCGAGAATATGCACCTGACAGGTCACCGATTAATTTTTCATAAGGGGGTATGGTCTGGAAAGGATTTTCAGATAATATTTGGATTATTTCTAAAGCCTTCTCGCGCAGGCCGGCAGCGGATACTTTTTTTGCGTCCCTTTGCGCCTGTTTTGTATACACAATTTGCCATCTCACCAGTCGATTTCCTTTTCACATTCACTGACTGGTGTACGTAAACCCTCAACTATCGATTCCCGTATTCCCGGGATTGACAATAAATGCAAAGTTTCCTGGATGGAACGCCAATCTTCTTCGGAAACAAGCACCGCATTTCCCCGTTTGCCCGTGATCAGAATCGGTTGATGAGAGGCGGATGTTTCATCAATGAGTCTATACAATTTAGCTCTGGCTTCGCTTGCTGTTAATACCGGCATTAATGTTCTCCCTTATTATTTTTTCACCGAGATGGTACGCTATATCGTACGTATTTGTCAAGATTTTTTTATCCAGCGATTTACAACTAATGATTAGGTTTGCCTTCTTTATTAAGGGCTAACGTAAAGATCATTGGTGATGGGAACTGCCGGTGGATTTATAGGATAGGTGACCTAATATTTTTCTGCAAGCAATCGTTTCTTAAGAGTATATTTTTGTGGCCAAAATGGGCAGTTTAAGGCCCAATATAGACCGTTATTTAATCCTATTCTTTATGATACCTATTACTTATCTTGGTCCGACCCCCTTGCCACCACTCCACCCAACGACCGCAGTCACCATCCACGAGGTACGAGCGGTCTGACGCACTGTGAGGTTGGCAGTTGAACTACTCATGATAGATCAATCTTTTCAGAAGGATATCTTCAACATTCTGCCTTGCATCCAAAACAGATAAAACATAAACTTTCATCTCTGATATCCTGTATATAATTCTCCATGGTGGGACGATCAATTCACGATATATCAGGATGTCTTGATCTTGAAGTTCAGGTACTGTGCGGCCTCTTTCGGGAAGCGTATAAAGACTGGAAGCTTTTTGTTTTATCTTTTTTAATGTGCTTAATGCATTGGCGGGACTGTCTGTTGAAATATATTCAATAATCTTTTCTAAATCATTTTCCGCAACACCAGCCCAAATAATGTCATACTTTCGGCTCATTTAAGCTTCTCTTTCAGCGAGACTTCAATATTTTTGAAAACATTCTCCTGAGATTTTACCCTCCCGTTCCTTATACCCCCTTCACCCTGCGAGATAAGCTTTAGTATGCCAATTGCGTTACGCATGTTTTCATAGCTTTTAGGATCTTGAAGCACCGCTCTCGGTTCCCCATTTTGTGTTATGATGACGGGGCGGCGGGTTTCGTTGATTTGCTTAAGCAGATCGGCCGCTTTTGCCTTAAGGTAAGTAACTGGCTTTATATCTGTTGAAATATTCATTTCATATCACCTCCGGTCTTTTTATGGTACTAAATAAAGACCGAATGTCAAGGTTTATTTCGAGTCCTGCCAACACAATGATCACCGGCGCAATGAACGCGTCCGGTGGATTTATAGGATAGGTGACCTTATTATTTTCTGCAAGCAATCGTTTTTTAGAAGTATATTTTTTTTATGGCTAAAATGGGCAGTTTAAGGCTCAATAGTGGCCGTTTTTAACCCTATTCTTTATGATACCTACTACTTGTCTTGGTCCGACCCCATTTATTTCTACGACATGGATGTGGTAAGTTCTTATAAAATCTGCATGTCCAAACCATCCCAGGCAGTGGGAGAGGTAATTCTAAAATTCAATTTTTGTCCTTTGCCGTTCTCACAGCTGACTTCAATTTCTGCATCATACTCACCGGGTGACAAATATGCTTGGTTATTGCCTAAACTACCGGACAGAGCAAAAGGCACTGCAATCCAACAACCACTTAAGCCCTGACCTTGCTGCGTAAAAAGAACATCCAATCTGATCAACTCTGGTCCCAGGTCTATAGGCTGTGCTCCGGTCGTGCGAGCTGTGTAATCAACGTCCGCCCAATGCAGGGCATATTGATCTTCAATATTTGTAGATTGGACTGGTCTTTTAGTGATCTTGAGGTTCGCAACGCACCTCTTTGCGGTTTGATTACGCTTGTTATATACGTGCAAAGTGGCAAACTTTCTTACCCAACCTGTGTCTCGAAATTGAAACGTTCTTAAGTCCCTGGTTTTCTCAAATGTGACTTCCAATCTCGGTTTTTTGTAAAACGCGATCAGATCCTTTATCAATAGCCAAAAGAACGATGCCAAACCAGCTAATCCGCCTACTTTGAAAATTACGTCCATGAGTTTGCTCCAATCAATCATAGCAGTCACACATTACTGGCTTGCATTCATTATTCGCAATTAATATACGTACTACTCTTTTCCTGATTATATGTGAAAAACCATATGTTAAAGTGCGGTAATATATATAAATAACAAGAGGTATTGTCAAATATTTATTATTGTATTCCGTGCTTTATGTTTATTCTACGTGTGTATGCCGTATATTATAGGATTTTGTGTGAGGGTAATACATAGTATTGTGAATGGCTTAAATTTGTTAACATGTCCGGCATGTCATTTTGTGAACACATTCGCTATGCTCAGTATAGGCTCCGTGAAGCTATGCCATGAGATTGCTGCGGAACTGAAGCTCCTCGCAATGACATAGTGGCAATTTGGCACAATGCGTAGGCGGGCTAGGAATGTCCTGCCTATCACCGTGCCGAATGGTCTTTATCTACCGACAGACCGGTATTTTAACTTTTTAAACCCGTCAATCAGCAGTTAGATTTCTTTTCTATAGACTTCTCTCCGGTGACCAATTCTGAGAATAATGACATCATATTCTAGTGTTTACTTGCAATAATAACCGTTATGATGTATTGTCATGGGCAAGGAGGAAGAGCCATGCCCAAGAAAGCCATTATACCGAAATGTACGGAAGAAGACAGGGCTGTTTTGCAACAATGGGCAAACAGCCGTACCCT
>JAPLJS010000064.1 GCA_026388545.1 Deltaproteobacteria bacterium | reverse complement strand
TTTTTCGGCGTTCTGTTTCTGACCCTTTTCCTTATCTTTCTTGCCGCCCTTGTCTCCCATTACGTCTCTCCTTTTCCTGTTGTCCAAAACATCTTCTCGCAGCGTGGTTTCTGTTGCAACCACAGTAGGCCCATCATTATTTAATTGTAATCTTGCATACTTTTCAAAATCCGTCAATTACCGCTTTTAGGAAGGTACAAATGTTGTCTCCACACCCAGCTTTTCCTGAAAGTCTTTTCGTTTTGGATGGTTCGATGATGCAGGGGATGGTGTCATCATGGCCTTTCTCGATGTCAATGATCTTCATATCTCAAATATGTGTCGATGGCCGGTGTAATGATTATAACCGTGTGGTCGTCTTTCATCTTAAGGGATGTTGTGGCTTCGAGGATGGAATACCAGACCCCGATCTGTTTGCCTTTATCATCGAATAGTGCGAATCCATGTAGAGACAATCTTAAGCTCAAATACCTTACCCTATCTTGCATATCTGTGACAAGCTCACGGATTTTCTTGGGTGTCATCTCGACTTGCTTCCACAGGTCGGGCTCAAGTTTATAGGCCTTATCCAGTCCTATAATCGCATGGGGATAGACGTCTGATCCGCTGATATAATAATTGTAATTGGGGTTGATTTGATATGTTTCAAAAGCTTTTGCTGCATTGCTGTCAGGTGTTATTTTGCCATAATTTTTAAAAAGCGAACTTGTATACCCTACTGACGGTAATACTATCAAAATGCACATGACATAAAAGGTGATTCTCCAATGTTTCTGCATTTCTCTTTCTCCTTTCAAAAACATTCTGTCACTTCTTTTTTTAATAAGAACTCGCTTCTGGGAGCTGGAAGTGTAAGAAGAGCGGCCTTGTGTGTCAAGAAGAATGGACGACAAGGTTGGTATTACCGATGGTTACCGGCCCGTTGAGGCCTGACCCCAATCACTCACGCTGTAAAGAGGGGTACGTGTTTAAATTGCTTTACATTCACCAATCCCCACGATAATGCCGTCATGGATAGCCACATCTGCTTCTAAGACCTCGTGAGAAAATACGTTGATTACCCTGCCGCCTTTCACAATCAGGTCAGGTGATATTTCACCCCGCGCCGCCCGGATGCGATTTTTTAAGGCTTCGATCATACTGTTTTTTTTCATTTCATACCCGGCGGATATTCCATATAAAAGCGGTAAAATGCCGCGATCACCAGTGCATGGGTAATTGTCCCCTCCCTGATGAGACGGGGGATTTCTGAAAGCGGCCGGAGGACCACTTCGATGTCTTCGCGATCATCCTGATTCTGTTGTCCCGTGGGGAAAACATTCCTGGCAAGAAACGTATAGCAAAGATTGTTCTGAATGGCAGGGTTAGGGTGTACGGCGCCAAGGGGAATCAGTGTTTCTTCCCGGTAACCTGTTTCTTCCCACAGTTCGCGGCTGGCTGCCTCTTCGGGGGAATCGGAGGGTTCAAGAAGTCCGCCGGGTATCTCCAGGGTAATATCACGAATACCGAGGCGGTACTGGCGAATCAGAACGACTTCGTTCTGCGGTGTGAGGGGGATGATATTTACCCAGGGTGGGGACTCCAGGATATAAAAGTCATGTGTCTGATTTGTGCGCGGTGAGCACGCACGGTCATGTCGCAGGTTGAATACCCGGTAGGATTTATCAACACGACTTGAAATAATTGTCCATGGTTTGAGAAGCATATGAGACCTCGAAAATTGTGGTTTGTAACATGAGGTCATATACCACGATGCCGGGCGAAAATGAAGGAAAACAATCATTTTGATCGTCGAGGACGAAATCCTTTACAAATTATGTTTATTAATGCTAATTTTGCTAAAATTGTAAAAAATCGGATTTCGCCGCATATTGTCATTCCCGCGAAAGCGGAAATCCAGTAATGCTTTCATGGTTCCCCGCTTGCGCGAGGACAGCGTCTGGACATCCCCGCGAAGGCAGGGACCTGAGTGACAGGATTTTCGACTTTTTACGAAACCGTCAATCTACAGGAGACGAAAATGAGTTTTATAAAAATTAGATTTTCCAATGAACTCGGAAATATCGATGCTGAATTTCGGCGGGGCATCAATGAAATGTTCCGTTTGATTAACTCAACGTTTACCATTTATCAAAATGTATGGAGGCCTCAGGTAGATATCTATGAATCTCCTGATGAAATCATGATCCTGGCCGATGTCGCAGGGGTAAACAAAGAGGATCTCTATGTGGAGATTGATCACAGGGTCTTGAGAATTTATGGAAAGCGGAAAAAGCCGCTTATGGAAAATACAAGATATCACCTTGCTGAAATCCCCTACGGATATTTTGAAAGAAACCTTTCTCTCCCCTGTTCAGTCGATACTGATTCACTGAAAGCAACGTATGCGGATGGTCTTCTTCAAATATGGATGGCAAAGCTGCCTGTGGATAAAGTTTGTAAGATACCTGTTCAAAAAAACAGATCATACTGAGAATAATTTAGTTTTATAGCTCAAACAGGAAACCAGTTTTGGAGGTTTGCATGGCGGATCAGAAACCACCTGAGGAATTAAAAGTTGTTAAGATACCGGATATTTTACCTGTTATGCCGTTATTTAACGTTGTTGTTTTCCCGAATATGATGTTTCCACTGGAAGTTTTCGGTGAGCAGTCGATAACCCTTGTCGATGAGGCAATGGCCGTTGATCGCATCATAGGCCTTGTCATGTCAAAGAAATCACCGTTAGAGATCAAAAATCAGCCGGAAGACTTTTATGATATAGGGACGGCTGTTGTGATTGTGAAGATGGCAAAAACGGGGGATAATAGGGCGAACCTTCTCATACAGGGCATCAGCAGATTTAAGATCACAGAATTTGTCGAGGGGAAGTCATATCCCCAGGCCCGGGTGGAAGTTCTTGAAGATGTTGTAGAAAAGGACATCGAGATAGATGCGCTCATGGCGAATCTTACCGGACTGTTTGACAGGATGGTCAAATTGTCGCCCGTTTTACCTCAGGAATTTGGCACCATGGCCATGTCGATCACATCTCCGGGAGTGCTTGCCGACGTTATCTCATCGATTATAAATTCGGCAGCGGAAGAAAAACAGAAGATTTTGGAAATCCTCGATGTGAAACAGCGTCTGAAGGAGGTCACGCGGCTCATAAGTCATCAGTTGGATATTCTTGAACTGGGTAATAAGATACAGTCACAGGTAAAGGAGGATATCGACAAAAGTCAGCGGGAATACTACCTCCGTCAGCAGCTCAAGGCGATCAAGCAGGAGCTGGGCGAAACGGATGAGCCCAAGGTTGAAGTGGAAGAATACCGGGCGAAGATTGAGAAAAAAAATCTTCCGGAAGAAGCGAAAAAAGAGGCCGAGCGCGAGCTTGAACGTCTGTCCCGAATGCATCCGTCTTCCGCCGAATATACGGTATCATCGACCTACCTGGACTGGATAACCGCGCTTCCCTGGACTGAAAGCACAGAAGACAACATGGATATCAAAAAGGCACGGGGAATCCTGGATGATGAACATTTCGGGCTGGATAAGGCAAAGAAGCGTATTATAGAATATCTTGCCGTACGAAAACTGAAGCCTGACTCAAAAGGGCCGATCCTGTGCTTTGCAGGGCCTCCCGGCACCGGCAAGACCTCACTGGCCCTTTCCATAGCCCACGCCCTCGGCCGTAAATTTGTGCGAATCGCTCTGGGTGGTGTGCGGGACGAAGCGGAAATCCGCGGGCACCGCCGCACATATGTGGGAGCGCTTCCGGGCCGCATCATTCAGGGTATCAAGCGGGCAGAATCAAATAACCCTGTGTTTGTCCTGGACGAAATAGACAAGGTCGGCAGCGATTTCCGGGGAGATCCGTCTTCCGCACTCCTTGAAGTGCTTGATCCGGAGCAGAATTATTCCTTTATGGACCATTATCTCGATGTTCCGTTCGATCTCTCCCATGTCATGTTCATTACCACTGCGAACATCCTGGACACAATCCCCCCTGCGCTCCGGGACAGGATGGAAGTAATTGAACTTCTTGGCTACACGCAGGACGACAAGGTTAACATTGCCGAACGTTACCTCATCCCTCGGCAGAGAGAGGCCAATGGGCTCGCACCGGAGCAGGTAACTTTTACGAAAGGCGCCATAAATCTTATTATTTCAGGATATACGCGGGAGGCCGGACTGAGAAATCTTGAACGTGAAATAGGTACGATATGC
>JAPLJS010000063.1 GCA_026388545.1 Deltaproteobacteria bacterium | reverse complement strand
ATTGAAGAATTACGCCAAGCCATTGAGGCATTTGTCGCCGTCTATGGTCCCAAAGCCAAACCCTTTGTCTGGCGAAAACGAGAAGTCAAAGGATCGCAACTCAGAAATACTATCGTTAATTTATGCAATTAAACACTAGTGGGAGTAAACAATCACATGCAGAACTACTTTTACCTAAAGAAATTCCACTTCCATTTTGTCATATGCTCCAGCTACAAGGATCGCTGATTTTCAGATTGTATATAGCATTGGTTTACATGAAAGAAGGTGTCATACAAGATATTCTTCAGCAGGGTAATTCTTCAAAACTGCCTACAGCGATTCTTTGCCGACAATTGCTCAATTGTGACTATATCCGCCACTTGAGGAATGCATTGTCTCATGCAGATTTTGATACTAATGTTGGTGGGATAGTATTTCGTGACAATGAGGTATGGTATGGAGCTACCCCTGGATTTCTAGATTGGCTATGCATATGGGTGTTCACGATACACCACATTTGTGTTCTTGTTTTACAAAAAAGGGGGCAGCCAACAAGCTAATCCACCGGACGGCTTTCAGCCGCCAGTGATCGCCTCGTTATCCCTATAAAAATGAAACATGCTTTTCATTTAAATCGTCTTGTTTTCTATTGACACGCCATGCATCTACACGTATATTACACGTGTAAAGGAGGTGTGTCATGCAGAAGAAATTAACCATAACAGTTGATGAAGAAGTATATAACGGTCTCCATAAAATCATAGGACCCCGCAAAATCAGCAGATTTATCCAGGAAATAGTTCGTCCTCACGTTGTTCGTCCCAATTATGAATCTGCCTACGCCGAAATGGCAAAAGACAAAAATCGGGAGAATGAAGCATTAGAGTGGGCAGAAATTACCTTTAAGGACATGGATCATGAAACGATGTGAAGTCTGGTGGGTCAATTTTGATCCTTCTGTTGGTGGGGAAATCAAAAAGAAGCGTCCTGCCGTTATCATTAGCAATGACGCATCAAACAAATTCCTCAATAGAGTTCAAGTTGTTCCTCTTACCAGTAAAACAGAACGTCTCTATCCCAGTGAGGCGATAGTGGATTTTGAAGGTAAAGAGAGCAAGGCCATGGCGGATCAATTAGCCACTGTAAGCAAGTCAAGACTCTTTAACCGTGCCGGCATTCTTTCTGAGGAAGATATGTGCAAGGTTGAAGAAGCCGTTAAGATACAACTTGGTATTTATTAAGAGCGGGACAAGTCAATCCACCGGACGCTCGTTCCTCGCGCCGGTGATATTTTCGTTCGGTAGGTAACCATGATCGGGAAAGCGAGGCAAAATGACTAAGAAGAATTTGGCATTGATGATGGAGTGGCTTCGGCCTGCCGGCATAGGACTTGCCATTTTTTTCGCCTATTATTTTGGCAATGATGCGATATCACGATTTCATATTATGGGGCCATTCGTAGTAATGCTCATGTCCGGCACAGTGGCCTTTGAATCTCTGATACTGGGCGAAGTGGCCTCTGAGAAAATTGGCTATGAACCCAATCGTGCGTATCAAATTCAATCGGGTCTTGCCAATGCGGCCACAGCCATCACGGCCTTGCTTGTTTATATGCTGGATTGGGGGCGATATGCGGATGCTACCATAGTCACTGCGATGTTGCTGTTCTTTACTTTCTCGGCTGCAAATCATGCCGCCACAGCCATCATGGAACGGAACATGAAACCTGTCAATTTAATGCGTCCGGGCATGGCGTTGTTATTGATTGGCTTACTGCTCCCCCACATGATCAAAGCACTGAATCAATAAAGCTTTGTACAGCACGCATGATAACAGAAACCGAACCAATCAATACACCGGACATGCGTTCCGCGCCCCGGTGATCTTCACGATATGCACCTAAATATGAATTGACATTGGGTGACATTTGTGTACAATATCTAGTACGCAAATGGAGGATATGATCATGAAATTTTTGAGCGTTCGAGATTTAAGAGGCAAATCGGCGCAAATCTGGAAAGAGCTTCCTGATGAAAGGGAAATGATTGTTACCAGCAATGGACGGCCAATAGCCATTCTTGCGTCAATAACCGAGGCAAGCCTTGAGGAATCGCTATCGGCATTTCGCCGGGCACGTGCTGTTGAGGCGGTTGTCTCTCTTCAGCGTAAGTCGGTAGAAAAAGGAACAGATAAGATTTCGATGGATCAAATTAATGCCGAAATAAAATCTGTTCGTAAAAAGCGTGTACGATGAACATCGTCATAGACACCAATGTTCTTGTCGCGGGTCTTTTATCGCCGTTTGGGGCTTGTGGCGAAATCGTCCGCCTGATTTCATCCGGTGAACTGACACTTTATTTTGATGCCCGTATTCTATCTGAGTACAGTGAAGTGTTGCACCGCCCTAAGTTTAACTTTGAAGAAGAAAAGGTGGCTGCAATTCTTGACTATATTGTGTATCGTGGCCAGGCAGTGGCGCCTTCTCCTATAACCAATTCGCTTCCTGATCCAGATGACGAACCGTTTCTGGAAACTGCCCTTGCAGGTCATGCTGCATGTCTTGTTACAGGAAATCAAAGCCATTTCCCTGCTGAGCTATGCCAAGGAATCAAAGTCCTTTCACCAAAAGAGTTTCTAATATTTTACAAAGAACAGCGAGTAGAGTAGAAGCACATAATAAGGCGCTCAACCAGGACGCGCAAGAAACCGCGCGCCGGTTAGCTCAGGGTTAGGCGCAATTTAACGAGGAAAGCATGAAAAAGATATTGGTCACAGCATTTGTAATCCTGGCGCTATTTTCCGGGGCGGTCAGCGCCCAGGATAATATAGAAAAAAAGAAAATCGAATTTTTAATATCCTCCGTAGAGAATTTAAAAGGAGCAAAATTTATCAGAAACGGCTCAGAGCATGATGGGAAGGAAGCCGCGGAGCATTTACGAATGAAACTTCAAAACGTTGTTGTGGTCCAAACCGCTGATGATTTTATAAGGCTATGCGCTTCCAAATCTTCTATTACCGGCAAACCGTATATGATCAGATCATCTGATGGGAAGACCATAACATCAGAAGAATATTTTCGAAAAAAACTAAAGGAATATTATTCAACCGTAAAATAACTACGCCTAACTGAAAAAATGCAGTGGTCGGTTCGCTTTGCGCCCGCCGCTGATTTTTAGCGTTATAATGGATTCGTTTTGTAAATCTGAATCTTGGTGATTATTATGAAAAGAAAAACATCAAGTCTTCGCCTTATTGTTTCAATCCTTTTTTTAATCGTCACATTTATCTGTACCACTTATACTTTTTCTTACGCTGAGAAGAGCTTCTTGTGGCGCGTTCAATCAAAAAGAAGCACTGTTTATATACTCGGTTCAATCCATCTTTTGAAAAAAGATATCTACCCGCTTAGCAGGACAATAGAGAATGCTTTTGAAAAGTCTGATGTTTTAGCAGTAGAGGCAGACATCAATGATATTGGCCGGTTGAATATTCAGAAATTGATGGAAAGCGCTTTCTACTCAGGCAATGATACCCTGGAGAAACACGTTTCCCGAAGTACCTTCGACACGATTAAAGAGCAAACAGAAAGGCTTGGTTTGCCCGTTGAGTTTGTCTATAACCAGAAGCCGTGGTTCCTGGGATTGACGTTGTCATCAGTGGAACTTATGAAAGCCGGATATGACCCTAATTATGGGATGGACAAGTATTTTCTTTCAAAAGCGGCAGGCACGAAAAAAATCTTGGAACTTGAGAGTCTTGATTATCAGATTGATCTTCTCTCCGGCTTAAACGATGACGAACAAGAATTGTTTTTGTTATATACATTGAAAGATTTAAAAATACTTACGCAAGAAGTTGATAACCTGGTGGAGGCATGGCAGGCCGGAGCCGTGGAGAGCATGGAGAGGACAGTAACAAAAAGCTTCACTGAAGATAGAAGATTTTCCGGTATTTATGATAAGCTGATCTATAAGAGAAACAGAAACATGGCACTAAAAATAGAAGGTTTCCTGAAAACAAACGGAAACTATTTTGTTGTTGTCGGGGCAGCCCATCTCTTGGGAGATAGAGGGATTGTCCAGTTATTGAAAGGAAGGGGCTATTCTGTAGAGCAATTGTGAATCAAGGGTGATTTCATCAATTTTGCATACGATATCGGGTTGACAAATACAGCATTCGGGAATTTTTTGGGAAACAGTAAATATTTAGGTAATGCCGGGAGTTACATAAAGTTTACGGGGTCCACGTCTACTTTGATATCTAAACCGGTTAAGGGAGCTTTTGAGAGGATGCCCTTTGCCAGATTATTAACTGCGCGAGTATCCTCACCCTTCAAGAGGAGTTGCCAGCGGTGCCTTCCTTTGATTTTTGCGATGGGGGACTCTGCCGGGCCGATGACTTCCACCTTCCCCTTCAGTTTATTGATTGGTAACAGGTCTGTAATAAGCTGTTTTAATTTTTCAATCCCTTCTATGAGCTGATCTTTTCTCCGGCTTGACAGGTGCAGGTTCACGATGCGGGAGAAGGGGGGATAGGCTAAGGTACTTCTCAGGGCAATCTCATCTTCATAAAACCCCATATAATCATGATCTCTGGCCCTGGTGACGGCATAGTGCCGGGGATTAAAGGTCTGGACAATAACCCTGCCGGGATATTCGCCTCTGCCTCCCCTGCCTGAAACCTGAGTCAGGAGTTGAAATGTCCTTTCCGCCGCACGAAAATCGGGGATATTCAGGGAAGTGTCGGCGGAAATGACGCCGATCAGAGTAACGTAGGGGAAGTCGTGCCCTTTGGTAATCATCTGCGTACCGACGAGGATGTCAATGTCACGTTTGTCGAGGGACTTTAGTATCTTTTCATGAGCCCCTTTTCCGGCTGTGGTGTCGCTGTCCATTCTCCCGATTCTGGCCTGAGGAAAAAGCCTTTTGACTTCCTCTTCCAGCTTTTCCGTTCCTACTCCATAGTTGCGTATACGGTTTCCATGACATCCGGGGCATGACGCAGGGGGCTTGATACCATAGTCACAGTAATGGCATTTAAGGGTGTCTACCCCTGCGTGATACGTCATGGATACTGCACAGTTCATGCATTTAAATGAATGTCCGCAGTCAAGACAGAATATGAAGGTGTGAAAACCACGCCTGTTCAAGAAGAGGAGTGTCTGCTGTTTCTTTTCAAGGGTGTCCTCTATTGCGCTTTTCAGGGCCTTGGACAGAATAAGGGATGAAACGCGGCTATCTTCTTCCGCATCCCGTTTCATATCGATGATCTCCACTTCCGGCAAAGGTCTATCTTCCACTCTCCTGGGCAGGATGAGGTACTTATATTTCCCCTTCATTGTATTGAAATATGTCTGGATCGCCGGTGTGGCGGAACCTACGATAACCGTTGCCGAATTGAGTTTTGCCTTCATAATAGAGAGATCGCGGGCATTATATCTCATTCGGTCATCCTGTTTGTAGGAGGTGTCATGTTCCTCATCCACAATGATCAGCTTCAAATTTCTGACGGGTGCAAAGACGGCTGACCGGGCTCCGACGACAACCCTGATTTCACCCCGCTGAATGCGGCGCCACTGATCATACCTGGCAGATTTTGAAATACCGCTATGAAGCACGGCTATTTCCCGGTTATGAAACCTTTGGTTAAAACGGGTGATCAGTTGCGGTGTCAGGGCAATTTCCGGTACAAGGGAAATTACCCCTCCATCCATTCTGAGCGTCTCACTGATTGCGTTGAGATAGACTTCTGTCTTGCCGCTGCCCGTGACGCCATGGAGTAAATAGGGGGAAAACCTGTCAGATTCCAATCCTTTTACAATTTCATGGAGAGCGTCTTCCTGATCCTCGTTCGGCGTAATTATAAGGGTGCTGCCGCCGATATCGGGGTTCTGTCCGTGATGACGGGAGACCTCTTCTTCGGTTATAGTGACAACTCCCTGTTGTTCCAGGCTCATGATCAAGGGGTGAACGTTTGTGAAGTTTTCGCGGAGGGCGGCAATAGGCGAGGAACCGTGTAAACGGAGAAAATCGGCCAGCAGGTTTTGTTTCTTTGTTAGTTTTTTGTTGGTTACGTTCCGGTTATTGAGGGTGACAATCTTTTCTTTCTTCGGGACGATTTCCGGCTTTTTTGTTCTGCTCTCCACCGTAATAAAACCTGCGTTCTGGAGGAGATTGATATCCCTGTAGATATCCTTCGTCCCGATCATCTTTTTGAGGTGTGTGAGAGACAGGCCGGCAGGAATTTGCATGAGCGTATCAATAATGCTGCACTGTGCCGCAGAGATCTGAGAATCGTTTCTCTCCTGTTTTTCTTTTACGACAGTGATCCACCGGTCGCTCTTCGGGTCGATCCCTCCCGGCAGGATATCGGGCAGTGCCTTACCAAGAGGGTAGATGTAGTATTGAGATACCCACCGGTAAAATTTCAGATCGTCTTCGTTAAAGAGCGGTTCAGGGTCTAAGATTTCAATAATCTCTTTTATGTCTTCGCGGGGCGTTGAGTGCGATAATTCGATAATGTAGCCGGTCAGTCTTCTCTTGCCGAAGGGGATGAGAACCCGTTTCCCT
Source organism: Deltaproteobacteria bacterium (assembly GCA_026388545.1). NCBI lineage: Bacteria > Pseudomonadati > Myxococcota > Myxococcia > Deltaproteobacteria bacterium. The sequence goes on along the minus strand of JAPLJS010000063.1, from coordinate 4,931 downwards.
ATGGTGATATCTTTCTGCAGAGCGGGAGGAACGGCATATGAGAACGTCTTTTCCGAAGGGATATTGACGGCAACCGATACAAACATTGTGTATGTTACCTGCGTAGGCGAGGTGAGAGGATAATAATATTAAAGGTTGTTCTACGGGGTTGTTCTATCTTTTTGTTACGTGAAGCGGTGTGTGGACTCTATGCATTAAAATATCTATCAGGACATTTACTCCCCTTTTAGCTTTTCTATCTTTTCCTGTTTGGTTTTGCAATCAATACAGAGAGTCGTTACAGGTCTTGCCAACAGTCTTTTTTCAGAGATGGGGCCAGTACAGACTTCGCACATACCAAAGACACCGTCGTCGATACGCTTTATCGCTTCCTGAATCTTTACGATCAACCTTCTTTCTCTATCCCGGATGCGGAGTTCGAAGTTCCTGTCTGATTCGAGACTGGCTCTGTCATTGGGGTCAGGGAAATTTTCTTTCCCTATTGTCATGTCGGTAACTGTTTTATCGGCTTCATCAAGCAACTCATTCATTTTTTGAGTCAGGAGATATCTAAAGGTTTGGAGCTTCTCCGGTTTCATGGAATGTATTTTTTCTGGCTTTGTGGTCATTTCGATCACCTTATCGATCACCTTATATGAGGTCTGTATTTAAACTGTGCTTCTTACATAAAGTATACCTTTTTGTAAAGGAAAAAGTTGATCGAAGGCAGAATAGATTTATTTTTAAAATCAAAGAGATTTCTTTATTCACTGCATTCCATAAACTTTTTTTATTTTTTCAATAATATTTGTGGTTGATGATCCTATGATTTCGGGAATGATAACTACACTCCCGCCCCATTTTTCCACGGATTGCCGCCCTACTACCTGCTCCTCTTTCCAGTCGCCTCCTTTCACAAGTATATCGGGCTTCAGATATTCAATCAGTTCAAGAGGGGTGGTTTCATGGAAAATCGTTACATAATCTACCGACTCAAGGGCCGCGACAACATCTGCCCGCTCACTCTCGGGGATCAGTGGGCGTGTTTCTCCTTTCAGGGACCGGACTGATTCATCGCTGTTAAGACCCAGGATCAGGACATCGCCTCGTTTTTTCGCCTCTTTAAGATAACGGGTATGTCCCACGTGGAGAATATCGAAACAGCCGTTCGTGAAAACAATTTTTTTTCCTTCTTTCCGGAGCCGGTCGATCTCTTCCTTCAGTTTTTCCCGGGAATATATCTTGTTCATAGTGTCCCCTTTCTCATTATATTACATCAAACTGCCCTGGCAAGCGTGAGAACCGCCACTGCTGCAGCCTTGTTTTTCATGAGTACCCGTGCACATTCCTTTACCGTATTCCCGGATGTATATACATCATCCACCAGGATAATTGTTTTTCCTTTTATTTTACCAGGGTCAGTGACAGAAAAAACGCCATGAACATTCCTTTCGCGTTCCTTTTTCCCAAGACTGATCTGCGGTTCTGTGTAGATATGCCGCCTGAGCGTTTCGAAGTCTAAAAGTAGTGAGAATCTCATGGAAATCTCCCCGGCCAGAATTACGGACTGGTTAAATCCTCGTTCTCTCAACTTTTTTGGATGAAGAGGAACCGGTATTATCAAAGAGTAGTCTGAGATATTGAAGGCGGGGTATTCGAATTCTGCCATTAGTTTCCCCAGGATTTCACCAACGGAAATTTTCCTGTTGTATTTGAACCGGTGTATTGCTTCGAGGAGTGTGGTCTCGTAACGTCCGACTGCACGGGCAACAGAGAAGGCGGATTTTGAGACGATACAATCCCCGCAGATGTGATTACCTCCGTCACTGCCGGTAAAAGGAATACCGCAGCATGGACAGAGTGGTGATCGGATGAAATGTATCTTTGAGTAACAGGGAGGGCAGAAGAGGGTATTTGTTTGATGATCACAAATTGTGTCGCATGTCAAACATCGCGGTGGGAATATAATATCGGAAAGACCTGCGAGGATACGTTTCAATGCTACATTCCTTTGTCAAGGGCTGTCAATTCGGTAAGATCATCCCCAATCTCCATACATGGTACATCTGACCACAGACGCTCAATGTCGTAGAATTCTCTGATGGGTTCGTAAAAGATATGGATGATTACATCTTCATAGTCCATAAGAACCCATTTCCCGATTCTTTCACCCTCTATGCCCAGGGGTAAAACGCCATATTCTTTCAGATTTTCGTGAATTGATGCAGCTATGGCCTGGACCTGCCGGTCAGAGGTTCCGCTGCAGATGATGAAATAGTCTGCGATGGAAGAAAATTCTTTGACGTTTAAAATGATTAAGTCTTTAGCCTTTCTTTGTAGAGAAGCATTAACGCACAGGAGTACCCGCTCTTTCCCATTTATGCTTTCTTTAACCAATAACACCTCCTTAAACAGTATGTTTTGAATTATTTTGAGCCATGCTCAACTATTATTTTATTTTACAATTAAGCAGTTGTTTTTAGCAACAAATATTTAATGCCTAAAACCAATTCGCCTTCTAACAATAAATGGCGCCGGATGAGACGCCCAATCACATGGAGTTTGGACATTTTGTTGTCCCCCGCTGGCGGGGGTGCAGGGGGTGGTATGGAAGCTGATAAAAATAATTTATGCAGCTACAACAAACGCTTACAACCTTTTACCAATAAGCTTCGCACCCCTACACCCCCTCCAGAGGGGGACAATGAGGAAGGCGCCCGCCAACGGGTAACAAACGCTTATAAAAATGTCCAAACTCCAGAGGACAGGCGTCCTGCCTTTCTGTACCATTCATACTTTTCCCGCCCCCGATAGAAAAATGTGAGGGGTGGATGCGGCGGGGAGATGAAATAAGGAATAAGGAATAAGGTTCATCCGGTTCATGCGTACTTTTGAGTTGATAATCTGTTGAATTGAGCCTTGACTGACTTATACCTACCTATCAACACTCTTGATTTCACAGACGGGTACTCTGTTTCTTTATTTAAAGCGTGATTTTCGGATGATGGGATTGTGTAGCAGCTTTCATCCCGCAATTCGCAAGAGTGATAGGATAAAATTCAGATGGAAATGAAAATTGCTGTCACCTATTACTGTTTACACTGACAGCATTGATAATATTTGTGCTTTCCGGTTAAAAGCATTGATAACGACAAAGCTGCATCGGCGGTGCAGCGCCTTGAGCGTTCTTTTTTATTTCTTTGGCTCGGCTGTCGCAGAGTTAAATCGAACCAATTTGTCCCAGTCAATTTCTCCATTGTCTTTGCAGAATATATTTGAAAATTCTTTGGTGAATTTGTTAATCATTTGCGAATACGATTTTACAAAATCATCATTCTTTTCTTTGGCTTTATACCCAAGTGGTTCGATGATTTCTGTAAACAGTTCGCTGTCGCCTGAAATAAACTCCCAAAAGTGTTGACCGCAATATTTGAAATAGTCTCCCTTGTCTGGTTTGTTGTCTCTGCCGTAACAGCAACCGTTTACAGCAACTATGCTCAATTGTGAGTTACTGGTTCTCAGCGTCTTTTTAGCAGTCTTGAAGTCTGCTACCATTTTCGCAATTTGTGAACTGTTGCCCCAATTTGGTCCCGATTTGATTGTTACGATGTTTCTTGTTCCGTGGCTGTCAAATTCAAGGTCAATGCCTGTAATGCCTGATTTACGACCACCGTAAACCTTATCGTTGATGAAAATAGCAAGTCCTTCCAGCCAATCGCCAAAAATAGTTTCTTCGTTCGATGAGATATGTGCGTCCACCAAGCCTTTTACAATCTGTTCAGCAGTCAACATATATTTTGCTTTGAACAGATACGGATTTTTTCGTTTAAGAACCAGCGACAACTTTAATCCATCAAGGCTTTGAATACGTTTTTGGTGAAATGTCCCGATATTTTGTTCAACGTACTGAAGTACGTCTTTTAGGTTTAGTTTTTCCATAATTTTCCTTTGGCTCAAATAAATATAATTCAACGGGTTTCAATTGCTTTCTCACCATTTCACAATACTCTGGAACGATATCGATGCCTATTGAATTTCGTTTCATTCGGTTTGCGACAATTAAAGTTGTTCCTGAACCCATAAATGGGTCAAGAACAGTGCCATACTCTTTTGTAAAAAGTTTGATGAACCATTCAGGCAATTCTTCCGGAAAGGCTGCGCTGTGGTCTTTATTGTTACATTCGGTTGCTAAATGCAAAACGTTTGTTGGGTAAGCTTTATCTCTGTCAAGCCAGTTTGAAATGTTTTTACCAAATCCACTTCCTACTTTTGAGTTGTCACGAGTTTTATCGGTGTCAGAAAGGTTTTTTAGTCTTGAATTTGCCCAGTCGCCCATTGGAACCATTACTTCTTCCTGATACATATTGAATTTCCTGTTTTTATTGAATTGTAGCAGCCTTTCCCAAGCATCACGAAAACGGTTAGGCCATTTACCCGGATAGCAATTTTTCTTATGCCAAATAAATTCTTCTGTCCACAACCATCCCTGTTTACGCATTTCTAAAATAAGCTCCATTACATAGGTACTGCGCTCCCCTTCAACTACTTTTTCCTTGATGTTTAAGACAAAGGTTCCTGTTGGCTTTAGGACACGTAATAGCTGTTCGGAAATAGGCAAAAACCACTCCACATACTTGTCGTGGCTAATGCCACCGTATGTATTTTTTCGCTGGTCTGCGTAAGGCGGTGATGTTACAACAAGATCAACCGAGTTGTCTGGAAGTAGTTTTAACTGTTCCTTGCTGTCTCCAAGATATATGTCTGTAGTTATTTCCATTTATGCTTAACGTTTCAAAAATTATTCTTTTAACTTACTTAGTTCGTCCTGAAAAATAAGGTTTTTAAAAGTTTTTTGTTGTTCTGTTCTTTGACAACTGAAGATAATTGTGGATGAGAACGGATTTCCGGGACGATTTCCCCTATGCGGCCCGTTTCATCTCCCTTAAGGCTTG
>JAPLJS010000062.1 GCA_026388545.1 Deltaproteobacteria bacterium | reverse complement strand
CTGGAAGCGCTCGCTGCCGGATTCAGATAAATGATTCAACATGGAAAATGCATGGATACTGCTGGCGTTAATTGCCGCCCTCACTGGTGGAACCAGTGATGCCCTTACAAAGAAGGCTTTACAGCTTCATGATGAATACACAATCGCATGGTTACGCCAACTGGTGGTTGTCCTGCTTCTATCGCCATGCCTCTTCTTTATTCCAATCCCGGCACTGGATGGAGATTTTTATACAGCGTTCTTCTCCGCATTACCTTTTGAAGTAATTGCATATATCCTTGACATGAAAGCAATTAAAATATCTCCCCTCAGCCTTACGGTGCCGTTTCTGTCTTTAACACCTGTCTGTCTTATCATTATACCTTACATCATGTTGGGAGAATTGGTATCTTTCTGGGGTGGTATCGGCATACTGGTGATTGCTCTCGGAAGTTATACTCTGAATCTCAAAGAAATGACCAAAGGATTTCTAGAACCGATTAAGGCTATCGGGAAGGAAATAGGTTCCGTCTTTATGATCATCGTCGCCATCCTTTATGGATTCACCAACACTTTTGGTAAACATGCGCTTAACCATTCATCTGCACTTTTTTTCGGGGTTACATACAATTTGGCATTTTTCATTGTGCTAAGCCCGGTCATTTTCAAGGTTGGCAAAATCTATTCACATGGTCGCATCTGCAAAGAGTCTTTGAAAATCTCTGTTCTCCCCGGAATCTTCGCAGCCATAACGGTGATCTTCTATACCATTGCCATGAGTCTGGCAAATGTGGCCTACACGGTCGCTGTTTGTCGGTTAAGTCTCCTGGTCGGTGTGATCTACGGTCATTTTCTCTTTAAGGAAACCGGCTTCAGAGAAAGACTGGTAGGCACGACTCTCATGCTTATTGGATTTTTGATCATTGTGCTGGAGCAATGATAATCAGGAATGGATCGTTCAATTCATTTACTAGGTCATAAAATATGTTGACTAAGATAGGAAACAATTCTCCACGAGAAAAAGAAAAAATTAGTGATACCGCAAATATGAAGAGTAATAAAAGGAACCAGGCTACTGCCTATTAATTCAGCCTGTCCCTTTTTACCTTGATAACGAAACATGCGTATTTACGTGCTATTAACTTTTTCTTGCCGGTACTTTTCACTCCTTTATCCTGCCAGGGCAATATAAACTAACAGGTAGTGGAATACCCCTCCCAGGAGCACGAACAGGTGAAAGATTTCGTGAAAACCCAACCCTGACCAAAAAACTGGTTTTTTGATGGCATAAAATATCGCTCCGACAGTGAAAGATATCCCTCCGGCAAAAAGGTAAAATATGGCATTGAGGGGCATGGTTGTTAAAAACTCTTTAATGGCCACAATCCCAATCCATCCCATGAGCAGGTAGATGATCGTGGAAAAATAGCGAGGCGCCTTGAGATAGAAGAATTTCAAAAACAACCCGGCAATAACCAGTGCCCACTGGATTATGATAACCGACCATTTCCAATACCCCGAAAGATATACATAACAAACAGGCGTATAAGTACCGGCAATCATGAAAAATATGGCAGAATGGTCCAGTTTTCGCCAAATAGATGTTTCATTCTCATTTTGTTTCAACGCATGATATGTAGCACTGGCTAAAAAGAGCAGGATTACCGAAAAACCGTACACTATGGAGACTACCACATGAGCTGCCGACGTTCGCGTCACATAGATTAAATAGACGGTACCGGCAATTGCCGCAAATACCCCTGCCAGATGTGAATAACACGATATTTTCTCCTGACGCCGGATCAAAATGGCCACCCACTTTCATCCTCTACGATAAATGTCAATATTTTCCTTCTCATTCAACTAATCGACCTGACACAGCAAATCTCGCGAATAAAGGTGCCATCCACAGCAAATTAACATCCTCGGTAAGTCTTACTATGCCTCCCGCCGTGGCGAGGAGTACGCAGGGGAGGGGCCGTATCGGTCATGAATGGTCGTCCTGTCGAGTATCTAAACGCTGCCAGCGCTGCAGTTCTTGCTTTTCCGCGAATTTTCCCCGGATGAACCTGGCGGCAAAATAAGGATGCCCGAAGTAACCGGGCGCCATGTCCAAAAACCTATCCTGCATGTCCTTGAGGATTTTGGGGGCCTCCGTTGCGGCAATAAAGTTGCGCTCGTCTTTGTGGGAGAAGATAATTTCGTCCCCCAACGCCTCCTTAACCTGGTCGGCTTGCCCTCGCAGCTCCGGCGGCAGGGTGTCGGGCCGAATCGGAATGGCGATCCGGACCTCCAGGAGCACGAACCAGCGGTCGCCGGCTATCGGCCGGGAGTAGTCCCAAAACTCCAGGGTCAGGCCGTTATTGAGAGGATGCCGTGATATTAATCTTTCAGTGTTCATTGCCGAACTATACCCCCGAGATTATGCGGCCACAGCTGTCCACGCAGTAAGCAGCAATTAATCCAAGTACTATTGTCCGAGTTTTCATAAGAAAACCTCCTTGTGTTTGTAAAAAAGGGTGTGCCGGTTGACTTCTTGGTTACTTGTGGATTGGATGAAATCCCCAAAAGGAGGACAGCCGCCTTGGAGGCATCATACAGGCACCTTACAGAAATTCCTTCTCATAACTTCCTCTATGAGGGTAAGGGTTACGTTGTACGTTAACGCAGGAATAGGGGGGAAGTTATATTTGTGAAATTACTCTCAAATGATTTACCCGTCAATGGAAAAACTTCTTCGGGGAATTACTCCTTTCTTCATGGCCACCATACGATGATGAGGGAAGATTACGGGTAAATAGTGCCGTCCCGTCGGAAGATTCTCGTTTATTCCCTTAACGACCATGGGCAGGTTGAGGCTGCCGCTAATTTCCATCCAGGCATCCTGTGCCTTTTTGATCTGTGCATGGTTGAGCTCGAAGGCCCGTAAGATGCCTTCTGCCATTACCTTGTCGCCGGCAGGGTTCATGTGGACACCGTCCGAAGTCAGCAGACGTCCGGACTTGGGAATAATCTTGATTCTCTTCTGGAACAACGCGTTGAGGTCGGCCAACAGGCACCTCTTTTCTTTCGCCAGCGATCGGAGAAACTCGTTGTAGGAAGCTAACTTCTTGTTATAATCATTATCCAGTTCCTCGCCGATCACCGTTGCGGTGAGGATTACCACCTTCACACCGGCGGCCCGGCACCTGTCTACGATGGCAGTGATGTTGATCTTATACTGGTCAAGAGGCACACCTTGGGAACCTTGCCACACGTCGTTCACGCCGCAGCTCAGGGTTATCCAGTCCGGCTTCTTGTCGAGCACGTCCCGTTTGAGGCGTTCAAGCATCTGGTTGGACTTGTGTCCGCCAATGCCTGCGGGTATGGCAAACACCCTGATGCCGTTGGCCTTGAGGCCGGCTATGGTGAGATTTACATACCCGGTCTGATTGCTCCAACCGTTTGCGGTAATGGAATCACCAAAGAAGGCGATCTTCTGGGCGATTTCTGCCGCCTGCAAGCCAACCGCTCTCCCACCGAGCGCAAGCATAATAATAACGAGAACACCGATGCAACGAAGGATGGTCTTGGTCATGGATTTTTTCATTGGAATTCCTTCTGGCATTTCATATCGTTCACTTCGTCTCGTCAATCCTCTTTCGTGTGCGTACTGCTCAGCCACATCAACGGAAGTGGCCCTCTATTGCTGGGGTACCCAATTCGATGATGCCTGACAGGGCTCACGGTTCTGTACCATATTATAGCAGAGAGTTCTGCGTTTTTTTAAAATGATGCACTAAGGCTGATTAATATCTCTGGGTATGGAATTATTCCTCATGAAAAGAGGAGTAGTTCCCCACCGGATAGGAGGTATCCTCTGTTTGTTTTTCGGTAAGTTGTTGTTATCAAATATGATTGCAGCTATCTTTTTCGTGGCATACTCCTTGCTGTATTATAGATAAACCAAATGGAAGGAAGTGATACAATGAAAAAGCTAATGTCAATTATCGTTTCTATCCTCTTTGCACTTTCGCTGACCGGTCTTTGCTTCGCTCAGGCTCCAGTCACCAAGGCTGCTGAACCAGAGAAGAAAGCAGAAGAGAAAGCAGAGAAGAAGGCTGAAAAGAAGAAGGTAAAGAAGGCAAAGAAAGAGAAAAAGGCTGAAAAGAAGGCTGAGGAACCAGCACCCGCGCCCGTAAAGAAGTAAGCAGTTTAATCACTCTTTGTAAAAGAAGTTATGCAAAAGGGGCTCCGAAAGATCAGGAGCCCCTTTTGCATGTTCTGAATTAAATCAGGGTTTACCGTTTGAAATGGATACTTATTTAAAGTAGCCCCCCTTTACAAGGAATTGAGAATAGACTTCTTTTATGAAGGCCATTCATTTCGAAAAAAAGGACATAGATTTTATTTTACTCCGGCTGAAAAATTCCTTAAAAGTGGCATAATTTTTTCATACAGTTCATAACTTGTTTTCAAAGATGACTTAAGTTGTAGAAATTACAGCTATGCAGTTTATGTATATATATTTATTACACTATTTTGATTGCTTCTATTTGGTGCATTCTGTTATAAAATCGTAACAATTGAGCACTTATGATAGTTATCAACAGTGGTATCAACAGCCTTATCAACGAGTATGTGGATTTCCTTCTTAAGTCTTCGTTGTATAAAGG
>JAPLJS010000061.1 GCA_026388545.1 Deltaproteobacteria bacterium | reverse complement strand
CCCAGACCTTTGGAGTATATCTCTTCCGTTTAGAGCCCATCAAATTCCAGAACTTCGGGATGCCTGTCCTTATCGGAGATACGCTTCACCTTATCTTCCAGGGAAGGACAGTAGCGAGCGCTGATCCCCTTGATGGCTCCTGAATAGAGCGGGGAAAGCATGATATTCTCCCTGATGAGCTGGTGGGTTTCTTTCGTTGTATAGGAAAAATACGAAGGAAGCCTCTCTTCCCGCAGCTTTTCCGTAGTAAAAGAAAACGGTTCCGGGTCGGGATCGCTGTCCTGGCGTTCAAGCTTTGAGAAGTCGATTGAGGAAGCCCTTAATCTCGGTGGTGTGCCCGTCTTCATACGGCCCATCTCAAAACCCAGATTTCTCAGTGATTCTGCCAGATGAATAGAAGCCATTTCGCCGGCCCTCCCTGCCGGGTAATGCACGGTTCCAACATGGATCAAACCGTTCAAAAAAGTCCCTGTTGTTATGATAACAGCCTTTCCGCGATAAAAGACACCGATATGATCCTCTACACCGATAACCCTGCCATTCTCTACGACGATGCGATCGATAAGTGTCTGCCTGAGATGGAGGTTTTTTTCCTTCTCTACAACAGCCTTCATGGCAAGCCGGTAGAGCTGCTTATCACATTGGAAACGTGAGGATTGAACGGCGGGTCCTTTCGATGCATTCAGCAGACGAAAATGGACGGCCGTTTTATCGGCGATCTTTCCCATTTCTCCACCCAAGGCATCGACTTCCTTGACAAGCTGGCCCTTGGCCAAACCGCCGATAGCCGGATTGCACGACATAAGAGCAATAGAATCCAGATTTATATTAAACAGGATCGTGGAACAACCCATCCGTGCCGCCGCCAAGGCAGCCTCACAGCCGGCATGACCACCCCCGACAACAATAACATCGTAATTTCTTTGCAAACGCTTAACCCCATTACAGTGAGTTCATAATGATTGAAATTCCTACTACATTGTATATAATAGCATCGGTTTACAAATTACAACAAAAAAGAGTTTTCTGTGTCAAAACCGGAATTATGGAACAACACAAAAAGATATTACGATCTAAAGAGCTTCTGGCGTAATCGTTTCGGGTTCAGGGTGTATAAGCTCCAGATCGATGCGGGATTTACCTGTCCGAACAGGGACGGTACTGTATCGACGGGGGGATGTATCTACTGCGACGGCCGCGGTTCGCGCCTGCGGCAGGCTGGCCCACTTCCTTCTGTGACTGAGCAGATCCGCCGGGGCAGGGAATATTATAAAAAAAACAGAAATGCAGGAAAATTCATCGCCTATTTCCAGACCTTTACCAATACATACGGACCGGTGGAGAAATTGAAAGAACTCTATGATGAAGCCCTGTCGGAGGAAGATGTCATCGGTCTGTCGGTGGGAACACGCCCGGATTGCGTTCCCGATAATGTCCTTGACCTTTTTCGAGACTATGCGGAACACTCCCACGTGTGGTTGGAATTGGGCCTCCAGTCGATCCACAACAGAACCTTGCAGTTTATCAACAGGGGGCATTCGGCAGAAAACTTCCTCGATGCCGTGAAGAGGGCTTCGGGGAAAAATATACACATTTGTACCCATATCATCGTCGGCCTGCCTGGGGAAACGCGGGCAGATATTCTTGAAACGGCGAGGGTACTTGCAGCCCTCCCGATTCATGGGATTAAAATCCATCTCCTCTTAGCCCTCAGGGGAACAAAAATGGGCGATCTCTATGAGCAGGGGAATCTTTTTTTGCTGGAAAAGGACGATTATGTTCGGATTGTATGCGATATCCTGGAAATCCTGCCGCCGGAAATGGTAATTCAACGGCTGACCGCGGATGGTTACCGGGAAATTTTTCTGGCGCCACAGTGGGCTGTCAACAAGATGGACGTATTGAATTCAATTGACAGAGAACTGGAAAAAAGGAATACTTATCAGGGAATTCGTTATGTAAAGAATGGTTAATCAGTAAAAAATTAATCAGGTATATATTTTGCTAATAGGAAAATGTTTGATTTAGAAAGATGCAACTATTTAAAAATACTGGATTCCCGTTTACACGGGAATGACAGATAAAGGTATGCGAGGTTTAAAAAAGTATCATGATAGGTATTGTTGATTACCGGGCAGGGAATCTGACCAGTGTGGCACGGGCCCTTAATTATCTCGGCGTGTCCTGTCAGATCAGCGATGATCCCGGAATATTAAGCCAGGCCAGCCATATTATTTTTCCCGGCGTCGGAGCGGCAGGTGAAGCAATGGCCAATCTCCGGCAGAAATCTCTGGACCAATGGATACCGGAATGGGTAGAGAAAGGAAAACCAATACTGGGAATTTGCCTCGGAACGCAGGTAATCTTTGAATATAGCGAAGAAAATGACACACAATGCCTTGGTATTATCCCGGGTACTGTTAAGCGATTCCCGAAGGAACTGCAGCAAGACGGGATGCCCCTTAAAATTCCCCACATGGGATGGAACCGTGTGGCCTTTCAAAAGGATCACCCTGTCTTTCGGGGGCTTCCCGAAGGATCTGAATTTTACTTTGTCCATTCCTATTATCCGTCTCCCAATGATGATACATGGGTTATCGGCTGGACCGATTATGGACAGCGTGTCTGCGCTGCGGTAGCCCGCAGGAATCTAGTGGCCGTTCAATTTCACCCGGAGAAAAGCGGAAGGCCGGGACTTCAGATTCTGGCCAATTTCTGCCGGTGGGGAGGTCGGGATGCTGAGTAAACGGATCATTCCCTGCCTGGATGTACGTGACGGGCAGCTCACAAAGGGTGTCAAATTCGAGGGCAACATCGATATCGGCGATCCTGCGGATGCAGCGAGGGAGTATTATGAGCAGGGCGCCGATGAAATCGTCTTTTATGACATCACGGCCTCATCCGATGGGCGCGACATCATGATCGACGTAGTAAGAAGGGTAGCGGAGACTATTTTCATCCCCTTCTCGGTGGGCGGCGGCATTCGCACGGTTGAAGATATGAGACGTGTCATCCTTGCGGGGGCCGAAAAGATAAGCATCAACTCTGAGGCCGTTAAAAATCCGCCCCTCATCTATGAGGGCGCCAGGGCATTTGGCAGTCAGTGCGTCGTCCTGGGAATGGATGTAAAGAAGGTGGAGCAAGGTACCAAAATCCCCTCTGGCTATGAAGTCGTGATTCATGGCGGGCGGGTGTATACCGGAATCGATGCGCTATGGTGGGCCAAAGAAGCGGAAAACCTTGGGACAGGAGAAATCTGCCTGAATTCCATCGACGCCGACGGAACGCAGGAAGGGTATGAAATTGATCTGACGCATCTCATATCGACGAACGTTCACATACCGGTCATTGCCTCGGGGGGAGCGGGAAAACCGGAACACCTCGTTGATGTTCTTACGCGTGGAAAGGCCGATGCCGCTCTGATTGCATCAATGGTTCACTATAGAACCTACACGATTACGGAAATTAAGACGTACTTACAAGAACATGACGTAAAAACGAGAATGACCTGGTGATGGTTAAATCCAATTCATCCCCCTTGATTATTCTCCCGGATGATACTATAGTAATTTGAAAACTTTTTAAAAACACTCATAGATAAAAAACCGGCAAAGATTACTAACCGGTCAGGGAGGCAAAATAAAGTGGACAGAAAAAGATACGAACTGAATGTTCAGTTGGCGCAAATGTTAAAAGGCGGCGTCATCATGGACGTGACCAACGTAGAACAGGCGAAGCTAGCCGAGGAAGCGGGGGCAGTTGCCGTAATGGCCCTGGAACGGGTTCCGGCAGATATTCGCACACAGGGCGGTGTCGCCAGGATGTCTGATCCTGCTATGATACTGGCGATTAAAAAGGCCGTATCAATACCTGTGATGGCCAAGGCAAGGATCGGTCATTTTGTCGAGGCCCAGATATTGGAAGCGCTGAAAATCGACTATATCGACGAGAGTGAGGTATTAACCCCCGCCGATGAAGAATGTCACATTGACAAGACACAATTTTCCATCCCCTTCGTCTGCGGCGCCCGCAATCTCGGAGAAGCCCTGCGTCGCATAGTAGAAGGCGCCGCCATGATCCGCACCAAGGGCGAAGCCGGAACAGGTAATGTCGTCGAGGCAGTCCGCCACATCCGCACGATAAACCGTGAAATCCGGCAGCTCGCGGGCATGCCCCTGGAGGAAGTTACCGGTTTCGCCAAGGCAAACGGCTTGCCCTATGAACTTGCCGTCCAGGTGCGGGAGCTGGGTCGTCTGCCGGTGGTTAATTTTGCCGCAGGCGGAATCGCAACCCCTGCCGATGCGGCTTTGATGATGCAGTTAGGGTGTGATGGAATTTTTGTGGGCTCCGGAATCTTCAAATCGGAAAATCCGGCAGTGCGCGCCCGCGCGATCGTGAAGGCAACGGCGTACTACAATGACCCGGCCAAGGTGTTGGAGGCCTCCATGGGCCTCGGGGAGGCAATGCCGGGGCTTGAAATATCCGCAATCCCTGAGGGGCAGCTCTTAGCGGGGCGGGGATGGTAATTGTAAATGATCGGCGTCCTTAATCTGCAAGGAGGAGTCGTTGAACACCTCGATCATCTGGAGCGTTTAGGCATTAACGGCGTGGCGGTTAAAGAACCTGCTGATTTTCGGGATCTTGCCGGCCTGATTATCCCCGGCGGTGAAAGCACATGCCTTTCCCGCCTGATACGTATCTTCGGTATCGAAGAGGTCATTCTGAGCGAATTCCGGCGGGGAATGAAAATCTGGGGAACATGCGCCGGGGCGATTCTCCTGGCGAGCGCCATTGTCGGCGAGCCTGCCTATCTCGGCCTTATCGATATTGATATAGAGCGAAACAGCTTCGGGAGCCAGCTTGACAGTTTTGTGTCCGAAGCTTGTATTCCCCAGGTCTCGCCACAGCCCATCCCTCTCACCTTTATCAGGGCGCCCAGGATCTTAAGAGCGGGCGAAGGGGTGAACGTGCTGCTTCACATGGATAACTACATTGCCGCCGCGGAAAGCCCCGACGTGCTGGTCACCGTTTTTCATCCCGAATTGACGGGATGTATTGCCTTCCACCGCTACTTTGCCAGAAAATGCGGTCTCGCTCCCTATGATGACAGGAAAATCCCCACCGTAGACCCTGCCTGGAACAGCACAAGCTGGACCCGTTACACCCGAATCACGGGGAAATGAAGTCAGAGGAATCTCATGTGAAACAAATGATGAGTCTTGTGGGACGGTTCCTCTATTTTTTGATGGGCTGGCGCTTAGAGCCGCTCCCGTCCTATTTTTCCAGCAAGCACGTGATTATCGGTTTTCCCCATACCTCCAACATGGATGCCGTAAGGGCCTTCACGGCCTTTCGGATCATCAAAAGAACTGGCCATATCATGGTAAAAAAAGAATGGTTTTTCTGGCCCATGTCTCTTTTTCTCAAACCCCTCGGCGGGATTCCGGTCAATCGTGGTGCGTCCCAGGGTGTTGTGGAACAAATGGTGGAACTTTTCAACACAAGAAATGAGTTTCTTCTGGCAATCGTGCCTGAGGGAACTCGTAAAAAGGTGCCGACCATCAAAACCGGATTCTGGCATATCGCCAGGGCCGCTAATGTTTCCATCATATGCTGGTATATGGATAATGAAAATAAAAAGGCCCGCTGGCTGGCCGAAATTATTCCGGGTGAAGACAAAATTGAAGACTTGATCAGGATACGGGATCTCTATGAGAAGGCCGGATATCGATTCCCCCTGGATATTACATCGTCCTCTCATCGGTAGTCTAACCCATGACGTGTTGGTGACGAATGAAACCATTCTTTGCAGTCGCTACTAAAAGAGGCAAGGAAGTTCCTATCAAATTCTTGTTATTGCGTTTCTTGTCCCACCCTGGAAATAATGCCTTGCGGCGTTCAGCAGTTCACCGGCCTAACGAAAAGCTCACCTGCAGCGAGGGCCGAAAGGCCCTCGCTGTCGGGTGAAGTGCCACGTTGGCCGATTAATAGATGCAGGCATCCAGAATGGAAAGCACTTCTGACAGCAACTCATCACTACCGTGTTCGATACGTTTTGCGCGGCGAGATCGAAAGTCGACAGATTTGACTTGCTCGACCATTATGAAGCCCTTAAGCTTACTGTTTTTTGGAATAGGTATGTGAAAGGGGAAACTACGCTCTGTATTTGTAATTGGACACACTATAGCCAAACCAGTGCCTTGGTTGAACAGGTCCTTGCTAACAACAAAAGCTGGGCGCCGCCCTCTCTGTTCATGACCTGATTGTGGATCAAACGTGATCGCAATGATGTCCCCTTGTCTGGGGATATAGGCAGGCATTTACCAAGCCTCCTTGCCCACCGGCTCGCCCCATTCAACTTCGCTGGTTTGGTAGCTCTCAGGAATACGCGCTACAAGATCCCTAAGCTTGTGCCGCCCTCGTATTTTTTGAGCTGGTGTGACAATCATAATGCCGTCTTTTACGCTGATATCCACCTCATCACCGATACCAAGCTGTGCATCCGCAAGAAGATTTTTGGTAAGACGAAGTCCCTGGCTATTTCCCCATTTTTGAATTTTTGCAAGCATGTGACTACCTCCCAATGTATATACGAAGTATAGCCATTGTGAGAAAAATGGTCAAGAAATATTTTCAGGCCAACGCCCGAACTGTGTGGCGCGGCTGTTTTGCGTCCGTACCAGTGAGAGGTTATGAATTTTTCTTTTTTGTTAATGTTTTTATATCAAGTTCATCCTTTTCTCTTCCTGTCGCCATTTTATTTCTGATGAGCTTTTCTAAAGATATAACGGGTATTTTTAAACCTTCAATTTCAACAATAATTTTATCTTCATCAGCTTCTTCATATGTAACCCCATCAATCTTCGTGATGATGTCAATTCTACGAGGAATCACACCGATCTGGAAAATAATTCCTTCAGTTGAAAATTCATCGATCCGAATTTGATCAAGAGGAGCGCCGAATCGTGCTAATGCTTTGTATAATTTTTTTGAATTTATATTATTTGGTTTTACCCAAATATCGATATCCCCGGTAGCTCTCGGATATCCATGAGTTCCTAAAGCATATGCACCGACAATCATGAAATCAACGTGTTCTTCTAACAATAGTTGCAACATCTCTTTGTAATCTTCGTTTAACATCTTGCCCTCTCACAAATGCCCAATTATCCTTCGTAATTTCCCAAATCATTGAGATTAATTCATTTTTTTCCGCTTGAACATGTCCATCGTCTACTTCTTCACTCATATTAATTTTCTTTACCAATTTTCTGTTCATGTTCATATTAAAATTACTCCAGTGTTTATTTAAAATTCATAACGGAAAGGTGAGCCAGAGGAGCCGAGGGGTATATTCGGGGGTTGTAGTATCCTGATCAAATCGGCGATGGTGGTAAAATGCGGCCTCGTATCGGCGCTCAAGGCCATGAAAATAATGTTCTCCTCACACGCCTGGGCAATCCTTCTGCTGGAAACGATTCCCCGGGAGTACGCAAAAAGAACAATCTTCAGCAAAATGCGCGGGTCATAGGCGGGTGCACCGGTTTCTTCGTTCTTATAGCGTTCGTCAAAAAAGGTAAGATCAAGCTCGTGGTCGATGAGATGATTCAGGGAGTATTCAAAGGTGCCCGGGAGGATTTGTTTCTCGAAATGGATGGGGATGAACTTACCTTGTCCGTATGAATAGGGTTTGTAACGTGCCATGCAACACCTCGGTGAATGGTTAAGCGGTTACCAACGCCAATGTTGTCGCAACATTACAATAAAATGCCCCTATTTACAATCATTTTACCTTCTTTATTACCCTTTTCCTACAGGCTCAACGAAAAAATCAGCCGGAGCGTAGCGATCGGCTGGATTGATCTTGTTAGCCCTCCTTGTTAACTCCTCGCAAGAATCCATCCCACAATTCTTCAAGTTTTTCATTATATGCTGATTGAAGCACAGTGGAAAAACATTCACCACTTTCGACGGACAAGAGAAGCTTTTGAAATCCAAGCTCGTTTATTGCCGCCAAATAACTTATAAACATCATGCTTTGGCGATAAAACATATGCGGTTCAAGACCAAAATCGCTGGGTGTTTTTTTGAAAATGAACCCATCCGCTTTGTTTGGAACAAAATATTTCCCCGATCGTATAAACTCAATGGCTTGTTTCTGTGATATTAAATTAGCACCTCCACCATTTGAAACATAAGTTGCCAATCCTTCCTTGAACCACATAGGTAGTTTACTCATCTTGTAAACACCAAGTTGCTGATGTAAATGCAAATGTGACAGTTCATGCGTCAGATACTTTTTCGCAATTTCATCACCATATTCAAATATACGAGGAGATAGAAACAGTTTTGTCAACACCCCTGAAGGTACATCAGCGCCGTAATACTTCTTGAAGCTTTCCCTTGATCCACAAACGTACACACGGACTGGTTCGACAAAATGACGATATTGCTTTTCCTCTACTTGCTGAATCGCTGAAGGAAGAAAGGAAGCAACTTTTTCGGCATAACCCTCGGCACCTGGTTCAAATAGAACTCTGTTATCATTTCCACTCGGAATAAAATGGTCCGTTGATCTCAACACCGCTATAGAATGTTGGACAAGAGAACACCCTGTAACCAATAGCAACGCTATGACAAGAACTACTGACGATATTGTGGAATGTGCTTTTTGGTGTGAGCCAGTTCTCATTCTTATATTTCCGATCTTCTTTTATCTTGGGTTAACGACAGAAATCAGGCACAGGCCAATAGCTTTACCGCTTCAGCGCCGCCGCGCTTCTTCCCGTCGCCTGAATTGTCTTGTTAAGCGATGCCTGTTTGGACAGTCTGTACTCAATGACTCCATCCATACCGCCAACCAAGAGCACCTCGCTTAAACCGTCCTCGTCTGGCACAGCAATAATGGTTGATAGTTTTTTTAGTTCTTCCTGCCAGACAAGATTCCCTTTGGGATCAAAAATTAACAGAACAGAACGGGCGTAGCCTGAACTTCCGTGGCTTAAGACTGCGAGATACGGGGGCTCTGTTGGGCTAAATTTTACCCCTGTCCCGTTCGGGCCATGATATGGGTTAAATGAAGTGCCCTTAATAACGTGTTTTAACACCTCTTTACCGTTCGGATCCAAAACACCAAGACAGCCCCCGGCCCCAACAAGAAGATGACCGCGGCTAGGCCAAGCAACCGCTTCAACATGCGAGGCCCATTCCGGAAGTTTTATGGTTTTATGCAGTTTTCCTTCTTGGTTAAATATCTTTAGTTCACTGGATTTTTCGTAACCTATTATTGCGAATGGCAGTTGTTCGCCTTCCGGTGTTTCATATCTTCCAATATCGGATACTGGTAGCTTGTTATTCCACAATATTTTGCCAGCAGCATTATGAAGTACAACATGATCGGTGTTTTGATATGTAAAAAAGTTAGGCTCTGGAGCGGAAAACCGAATCGGAACTACGCGACTAAAGCCACTGGCCTTCCATACCCAAAGCAAACGTCCATGAATGTCTGAAACTCCATTGCTTGTTGAAACGAGGATGCTCCCCTTACCATCAGGCACCAGATAGGGATACATATGGACGCATCCATCGCAGTCTTCTTGTTTAAATTCAGTTTTTGATCGGACTCCATAGGTCGCTGGTTGTAGCAGTGTAATGCTGGTAGCTCCGAGCGCTATGATTTCGTTTCCCGGCATACCATCAAAATTGCCAAAAGCAAGAACTTCTACCCGCCCCATGAAATCGCTTCCGTAAACATGGTGCTTTTCGAGCGGCATATCTGCAACCGCTGTAAATGGAAAGCGTGACTCACGCGCAACAATGGAGCGTGAGTCGTGTAACGCAGTTCCCGCGCCAATAACAACGGCTAATCCCCCAGCGATATAGACGATCCATACACGCATACGATCAACTTTTACTAGGGCATGGACAATAAGGCCCAAAGCAAAGCTAACAAGTATGGTGCCAACGGCATAGACTGGTATAAATAACAAAGCTATTGCCGCTGTGGAACTTGAACTCAGATTGACGGAACCGTGCGCCCAAAGAAGGAAGCCAACCCCGCCTGCAACTGAAAACCAAAATGCAAGGGGCGCTCTCTTGCTCCCCTTTCCTATCGCATACCATGCGGCACTTGGAATTATATTGAAAGCCGAGAAGAAGAGAAGACCTGTGAGCCCAGGGAAATAATCAATAAACCATTCCCATCCACGTACTGGTACGCTCGGAAGACGAGCAATAAAGGGCGTTAGCAAACCGATTAACAAAGAAAACAAGAAAAGATGACTCGGCAAGTTGAGTCTTAGGCGGCCTGTGGTTTGTTCTTCTGTTGTCATATGTTCTTTAATTTTACGCGTAACGCCAATGGTCAGGCGCGCTGTAAAGCGTCGCCTGCACCCTCTTGTTGGCCATCCGCTTTGAACCCTTCATGGAAAGCGACATTGCCCTGCGGAGTATGCCCGTCGAAAGGTAGAGCAAAGAAGACCTCTTGTGGCACTCCCTCATGCACAAGTCCAGACATGTTCTTGAACCCGAATTTCTTGTAGTAATCCGGGTGTCCCACGAGACAACATCCTTGAGCATTCAT
>JAPLJS010000060.1 GCA_026388545.1 Deltaproteobacteria bacterium | reverse complement strand
ATCTGAGGATGTGGCTCTGGTTGCCCATATCGTCGTTATGGATCAGATGTTGAGTAAGGTTGATGAGATTGCCGCTCAGATCCGGAACATGCTTCTTTCGCGTTTTACAATCGACCATCCTGTTCTGCAATTCGAGACACGGGCATGCGAAGCAACAGGGCTCATTTGTTGCCCTATGAACAACAATTCTCATGAAGCGACGAGAAAGAAGCCACGTGATATGTCTTCTTAATAGCATGTGCCTTCGTGGAAAATATCGATTGAATAAGAATGGGGAATGAATATGCAATCAACAAAGAGACAGGATACATTAAGCATCGTACCAAGAGGCATACAAAAGTTTCTCACAGCATTTGCCGTAATCCTTTTCGCCTTTACCATATGTCCGCGGACAGATGCATATGCCGATCCCGTCCAATTGACGATCGTTCAGAGCAGCAATATGAACGGACACCTCTTCCCCTGCCCTACATGAGGAAACAAGGTGCTGGGCGGTCTGGCCCGGCGAGTATCCTTCGTGGAAAAGCTGAAAGGTGAGGGAAAGCCGGTTCTGGTCGTCGATTCCGGACACCTTTTTACAGATGCCAGTACAGGTATTGACCACACGCAATCCCTCATAAAGGCACGGCTGATCAGTCGTGCGTACAAACGCATGGGAGTCGCCGCCATCAATGTAGGTGATTGGGAACTGATGCAGGGCATGGCATTCTTACGCGAGGAGGCTTCCCGGGGACTTCCCCTGATCTCCGCCAATTTGGTGGACCAATCGCGCGGAGCACCGATTTTCAAACCGTATATCATCAAAAAAATCAATAAAACCAGAATCGCATTCTTCGGTCTGCTTTCGCCGGATATCAATCCGACAATCCGGAAGGCGGCAGGGGGAGAAATCCTGGTGAAAGACCCGGTCGAAACGGCGCGGGAAATGCTTAAGAAACTTCACAATAGAGCGGATGTCATCATACTGCTCTCCGACCTTGGCGCAGACAGGGAACGGGAGGTTGTCAAGGCAGCCTCCGGGATTCATTTTGTCTTGGGAGGACACGAAGGCCGGTATATCCATTCATCTGCATGGGAAGGGCAGACGCCCGTTCTTGAATCTTACAAAAATGGAATGTATGCAGGCAAACTGCAACTTAGTTTCGTTAATCTCGCCTCACCTTTCCATGATGAAGGACGGGAAGACCAGATAAAACAGCAGATTCAAAACCTGGAGTTTCGTCTCAAAAACCTCAAAGAATCCCGGAATAACCACCAAAAACAGTCTCTGGATAACGCCATTCAGAATATCAATAAGCAGAGGGAATCCCTCCGGGACGAGCTGAAACGCTCCAGGGCATCGCTGTCCGGTGGTAACCGATTTCTCTGGACATTGGTACCTTTGGATAAATCACATCCGGAAGATAGGGAGGTTTCCGCGTGGATCCGGAAGGCCGGAATCGAAAAAGACTAAGGAGCTGTCACGTAATAACTGTTGCGTTAAGGCGCTCAGATTTGGGTCAGATTTGACTGATCTGATTGAGCAAAACCGTAGGAATAGCAGCGCTATTTCGAGGATTTTGCGATTGAGGATCGGGCAAAGATGACCTAAAGATGAGATGCATGAATGTAATAGTTATTACGTGACAGCTCCTAAGCAAAGAGAATTACAAATTACACCCTTGATTGTACTGGGGAGAATTGCTAGAGTTACTCTGCATTGCCAAAATATATTGCTGAATCTTAAAGTCCTCACATTGAATATAACTGAAAAAATAAAAGAATACCGAAATGCCCTGACGATATTCTTAGCGGTAACAGGTATCGGAATTATCGCATTCTACAAGGTGTGCGATACGTCCTGCACTTATCTGCAGGGAGATCTCCTGGGAATTGACCTGACATATATGGGTATCGGCTACATGCTCATTATCATATCGCTTGCCGCATGCAGGCAAATGGCGTATGTCCGTGTTCTGTTAGCGTCAGGGATCGGTGTTGAGGCGTATCTCGTCTTCTTTCAGTTCAAAGAAGATGTTTTTTGCCCCTATTGCCTGGCGTTTGCATCCATAATCATTATGGCATTCATTCTCAACCATGAAAGACCACTTGTACAGGAGTTCAGCATGTTGAAACGGATCATCTACGGACTTGGAGAAGCAGAACTTTCCCCCGCTGCCAAAGTGAGGGTACCGCTTCTTGTTTTCGTTCTCTTGGGTTATATTTTTATCGTCCTGACATTTTCCGGTTCGGCTACGCCTGCGTACGGCGCCGAAAAATCAATAGTTCCTTCTTATGGTTCCGGAAAATACGAGATGATTATCTTTACGGATTACTTCTGCCCGCCGTGCCAGACCCTGGAGGCTGAGATTGATCCCGCACTCAATGAATTCCTATCCAGGGGAGGTGTGAGAGTAACCTTCGTCGATCTCCCTGTCCATAAAGAAACGCATCTGTACGCAAAATATTTCCTGTATGCAGCCAAGGCGGGACGGGGTTATAAGAACGTCCTCAACGCAAGGAGAGTCCTGTTTTCCCTTGCGAAAAATCGTGCCGCTTCGAGTGAAGATGAACTCAAAAAAGCGCTCAAGGCACAGGGTGTTCCCTTCACGCCGTATAATCTCAAGCCAGTGTATCCGGAACTCAATAAGATCATCGAAACACACAAGGCAAAATCAACACCGACCTGTATCATCAAATACTCGAATGCTGATATCCGCAAATACACCGGTATATTTGAAATTCAAAACGGTCTGGCGATGTTGCGTGCAACCCTCGGGACAGCCAAGCGATAAAGTGAAGACGGTTATTCACCCTTTACCGTGCTCACCATGAATCCTTTCCCTCCGGCATTTACTTCTGACAGGAGGGACAAAAATAAGTCCCTCTGCCGCTCAGGCGCGACCGCTCTATAATGCCATGACAGCGAAGGCAGAGAAGTCCTTCACGGTCATAAACTTTCAATTCATGCTGATACTCACCTTTTTTGCCAAACAGGTCACGCCAGTCGGATACCGTCGTACCTCGGCAGGCTATGGCTCTACTCAGGATGTCTTTCGCTGCCGCTGTAATCCTCGCCAATTCCTGTTGCGACACATCACATACGCGCCGCCAGGGATTTATTGATGCTTCATGGAGTATCTCGCAGGCATAAATGTTTCCTATGCCGGCAATTATTCGTTGATCCATCAGGAATGATTTCACGGGAAGTTTTTTCGTCCGGGCGATCTCCCAGAGCTGAAAGTCAGGACACTCCTGCAATGGATCGTTGATTAAAGCTTTACACCTCATACCGTTCTGGAGGGTTAGTGTGGCAAATCTCCGCGGATCGATACAAAGAAGTCTGCCCCGGGGAAATACCATGATAAAGCGGGTATGAGGAGGCAACGTCGGTTGACCACTCTGCCACTCAAGTCTCCCCGTCATGCGAAGATGGAGAAGAAGCCTGGTATTATCATCAAGCTTTATCTCCACGGCCTTTCCCTGACGAATCACGGAGGTAATTTTCTTCCCGGCCAGTCCACCCACAGTCCCCAGTCTGGAATCAAGTATATCAATGCCAAGGATCTGTTTATTGAGAATTACCGGCTTCAATTGGCGGCATAATGTTTCTACTTCGGGAAGCTCTGGCATATACCTTCTCTAATCAAGGATTTGCTGCATTCTAATGTCTGGCTTTTTCATGTCAAGAAAAATAAATTTTAAGCGAAAAAATTATTGACAAGCATTTACAAAAAGAGTACAGCCGATTATATAATTCACGAAATTTAAAAGGGGAAAAGTCATTAGCATACCTGTATAAAAAGGAGGAGAACACTATGGAAAGCGAGGCCCTTTTCACCGAGGAGGCGGAGCCTCCTGGTAATGTAGCCGGTCTTGTTGGTATTGAAAATTACGCAAACGACTTTTTAAATTCATATAACACCCTCCTTGCCCCTTCCGTTGTTAAGACAAAGGGGGTCCAGTATCTTTTCCGTTTTAAAGAAAGTCCCCGATCCCGGGCTTTTCGGAAGCGTTTCTTTCCGGAAATAACGTCTCTTGAATGGGGTAACTGGCACTGGCAATACAGCAACCGCATAAGGGACGTCGAGACGCTATCACAATTCATATGGCTCTCAGAAGACGAACGGAACGCTATGGACCATCAGGCGGGCTCACTGCCTGTGGCAATCACACCCTATTACTTAAGCCTTCTTGACGAATTTGACCCGTATCAACCGCTGCGACGCATGGTGGTGCCTGTAACCGATGAACGTAACCGCACAGCAGTGGAAGCCGATGACCCGTTAGGAGAAGAGCATGACTCCCCTGTTCCGGGAATAGTACATCGCTACCCGGATCGTGTCCTTTTCCTTGTGACGGATACCTGTTCAACCTACTGCCGGTATTGCACACGCTCACGCATGGTTGGCAGTCACGGAAAGCCTCTGTCAAGCACTGATTCCTGGGAAGGTGCAATCGATTACATTACAGCAAATCCTCAGATTCGTGATGTGCTGTTATCCGGCGGCGATCCACTGACGCTTTCCGATGAAAAGCTGGAATGGCTTTTAGCCCGCTTAAGAAAAATTCCCCACATCGAAATTCTGCGTATCGGCACCAAGGTTCCCGTTGTAATGCCTCAGAGGATAACGCCGAAACTCACCTGCATGTTAAAGCGCTTCCACCCCCTGTGGATAAGTATCCACCTGAACCACCCGGATGAATTAACGACTGAAATGAATCAGGCTTGCATTCGCCTTGCCAATGCAGGTATACCGCTCGGCAGCCAGACGGTCCTGCTCCACAAGATAAATGACGATGTAGAGACCATGAAGCTGCTGTTTCTCGGTCTGCTTAAAGTGCGGGTCAAACCTTATTATCTCTATCAGTGTGACCCGATTCCCGGATCGTCTCATTTTCGCACACCAATAAAGTCTGGACTTGATATTATTGAGGGTCTGCGCGGCCATACGACCGGCTATGCAGTACCGACTTACGTCATCGACGCTCCAGGGGGCGGCGGCAAAATCCCTCTCCTGCCAGAATATGTTATTGGTCGGGACGGCAACGATCTGATGCTGAGAAACTATGAGGGAAATATCTATCGTTACCCGGACTGCCGGTTATCGCAAAAAGACAACATGTAAGGTATCGCTGTGAAAACCGGGATTACATACGACCTTCGCGACGATTATCTTGCCGAAGGGTATAATGACGAAGAAACGGCAGAATTTGACCGGGCAGACACGATAGACGCCATTGAGCAGACATTACAGGATTTAGGATACCTGACCGATCGTATCGGCAACATTAAGTCTCTTGTCAAAAGGCTCTCATCCGGTGACAGATGGGATATCGTCTTTAACATTGCCGAAGGCATAGAGGGGCTTGGTCGCGAAGCGCAGGTGCCTGCCATCCTTGATGCCTACAATATCCCTTACACCTTTTCCGATCCCCTTATTCTTTCCCTGACTCTTCATAAAGGCATGACCAAGCATGTTATTCGTGGCCTTGGCATCCTAACCCCGGATTTTGCTGTCGTTGAAGGCGAAGACGACATAGAGAAAATTACGCTTCCCTTTCCTCTCTTCGCCAAACCTGTTGCAGAGGGCACCAGCAAGGGCATTACCGCTGCCTCAAAGATAACCTCACGGGAACAACTCTTCCATGTGTGCCGGAATCTTTTATTTACACTCCGGCAACCTGTTCTTGTCGAGCGGTTCCTTCCCGGCCGGGAGTTCACAATAGGTATTGTCGGTACAGGGCATGATGCCGTCGCACTCGGGGTTATGGAAGTCCACCTCAAAGAAAACGCTGAGAAAGATGTCTATTCCTACGTAAACAAAGAGAACTGTGAGGAGCTTGTGGAATATCGCCTGGTCAATGACTCAATGGCTCAACTGGCGCAGGAAACATCTCTTGCCGCATGGCGGGGCCTTGGCTGCCGGGATGCGGGCAGAGTTGATCTCCGTGCCGATGCGGAGGGAATACCACATTTTATGGAAGTTAATCCATTAGCCGGCTTGCATCCGGAACATTCTGACCTTCCTATAATCTGTAACCTTGCGGGTATTCCCTATCACGAGCTCATTACTATGATTATGGATTCGGCACTAAAGCGTCTGCAGGGCAAAAATCCGAATTCGCACACGGTTCGATCAACCCTTCTCGACCCTCATCTTGCCTGCCTTGCCAATTGTAATAACAGAGAGACACCACGCTAATCCATGAATGTTGTTGTGCTGCACGGTGAAATTCAGCAAGAGGCAGGCAGTGATGAGAAGGACGCCCTCATTCAGGCCGATGTTGTATCGTCGGCTCTCATGAATCTGGGATATAAACCCGTCATCATTCCCCTTTCACTGAACTTCACAAAAACGACCGAGCAACTCAAGGAAATAAAGCCGGTTTTCGTTTTCAACCTTGTGGAAACGATAGCGGGCCAGGGAAGTCTGATACACATCGCCCCTTCAATTTTGGATTTTTTGAGAATCCCTTACACCGGCGCAGGCACAGAGGCCACATTTCTCACTTCGAACAAGGTTCTCGCCAAAAAGCTCCTCCATGCCGCGGGCATTGCAAC
Source organism: Deltaproteobacteria bacterium (assembly GCA_026388545.1). Lineage (NCBI taxonomy): Bacteria > Pseudomonadati > Myxococcota > Myxococcia > Deltaproteobacteria bacterium. Next base: position 14,433 of record JAPLJS010000060.1, on the reverse strand, counting down.
GCCCCCATGTTTTTTACCCGATGAGCATTACAAAGGTCCCTTTATCGAAGGCATATACATCATTAAAGCCGTATGGGAACATGCCTCCGCATGGCTCCATGAGGATTCTATTATCTTCGCACAGGATCTCTATCAACTCCGCAAAGCCATACTCTCCCAACAGGAAAATCTTGGCGTGAAGTGCTTTGCAGAGGTGTTTGTTGAGGGAAGAGAATTCAATCTTTCCCTCCTTGCGGGTGATGCAGGGCCGGAGGTCCTTCCCCCTTCCGAGATTCGGTTTGACGATTTTCCGCCGGGCAAGGCCAGGGTAGTAGACTACCGCTCCAAATGGGTGGAAGACTCCTTTGAATATCAACATACACCACGGTCTTTTGATTTTCCGCAGGAGGATGAACCGTTGCTTCACCGACTGACGGATTTAGCTCTGCAGTGCTGGCGTGTGTTCGGTCTGCGGGGATACGCGAGAATCGATTTCCGGATCGATAAAACAGGCCTTCCCTGGGTGCTGGAGGTAAATACAAATCCATGCCTGTCTCCGGATGGGGGATTTGCTGCTGCTGTGGCGCAAGCTGGATTGAGCTTTAACCGGACAATTGAACGGATTATAAAAGATGCCTGCATATAGGCAGGCGTGACGCCTCTCCTGACTATAACTATGAAAAGTAAAGAAATCATATATCGTGAAGACGTAAGGCCCTCAGACAGAGACCATGTTCGACACTTAGTCGAGTCCTCCGGGTTTTTTTCGCAAAAAGAAATTGGCATTGCTGTGGAACTCGTTGAAGAACGGCTGTCAAACGGCGCCCGGAGCGGTTACTTTTTTCTGTTTGCCGAATGGGAGGGAAATATCACAGGTTATACCTGTTTTGGGCCCATACCGGATACCCCGTACAGTTATGACCTCTACTGGATAGTTGTCCACAATAATTTTCGCCGATCGGGTATCGGAAAAGCGCTGCTGGCACGTACTGAAAACCTGATTGAAAAACAGGGGGGAAGATTGATTTATATCGACACCTCCTCCCGGGATCAGTACAGGACGACACGAATGTTCTATTCCCGATGCGGTTATCTGAAAGATGCATTTATGAAAGATTTTTACAATCCTGGAGATAGTAAAATCACCTATGTCAAAGATATTCATTCCGAATCACTTGCTGAAAACTCATTAAGGTAATCCATGGCCAAAACATATTGCTTTTTGGGTAATAATCCGGTAGATAACATGCGCTCGCCGGATGAGCATTGAAAGACATATCAACACTATTCCTTTTATTAACGGCTCTTACATAATAAATCGTTATGGAGGGTATATCCTATGCGATTCTTTCCCAAAGAAGAAAAATTTTTCGATCTTTTTGAAGAACTCATCAATAAAATCGAAGAGGGGGGCAAGATGTTTCTGGAAATGGTTGAAACGTATGAATATCCCCCTCAGAAGATAGCCAAACTTAAAGAACTGGAACATGAGGCGGATGTCATCACGCACAGAACCTATGAAAAGATGCACAAGACATTCCTCACCCCCTTGGATCGTGAGGACATTTATGCCCTGGTCAATAAGATGGACAGCATCATGGACATGACTGAAGCTGCAGCGGCCAGGATGCATCTCTATAAGGTAAAAAAGCCCACCAAGGTAATCATCGATCAGTCGAAGATTTTAATTTTGGCTATCGAGAAGGTGAAACTCATAGTCCATGCCATGAGAGACATGAAAAATTCCAAGATGATCATGGAGGCATGCGTGGAAATCAACACGCTCGAAAACGAAGGCGACATTGTCCTGAGATCGGCGATGGTCGATCTCTTCGAACATGAAAAAGATGCCGTCGAATTGATAAAATGGAAGGAAATATTTGAACGCATTGAAGAAGCCATCGATGTATGCGAGGATGTTTCCAACATTGTGGAAGGCATCGTTCTGAAACATGCCTGAAGGCCTCTAACGAAATCATTATGCCTGATTCATTCGCTTTTGTTGTTTTTCTCATTCTGGTCGCCCTGTTTTTTGATTTTCTCAACGGCTTCCACGATTCCGCCAACGCGATTTCGACCGTTGTCTCGACAAGGGTTCTTTCTCCTAAATATGCCGTCATCTGGGCGGCATTCTTCGAGTTTGCCGCTGTCTTTTTTGTCGGTGTGCAGGTCGCCAATACCATAGGCACCGGCATCATTAATCCGGCCATTGTAGACAATCTACTCATCCTTTCCGCTCTGAGCGGCGCCATTATCTGGAACATCATTACCTGGCATTTCGGGCTGCCCAGCAGTTCCTCTCATGCCCTTATCGGCGGCCTTATCGGTGCAGGCATCGTTGAAGGAGGAACCAGTGTCCTGGTCTGGAGCGGTATCATAAAAACGGCCATATTTATTGTGCTGTCCCCTGTCATTGGTTTAATCCTCGGATTGGCCATGATGATTTTAGTGCTTAACCTCAGCCGGAAATCTACCGTCGGAGGATCAGACAAGATTTTCCGAAAACTACAGCTTGTTTCGTGCGCAGTCTACAGCATGGGCCATGGTACGAACGACGCACAGAAAACAATGGGGATCATTGCCCTTATTCTTTACAGTCATGGTTACCTCGGATCAACCTTTTACATTCCCTTCTGGGTAATTATCTCATGTTACACTGTCATCTCCCTGGGGATCATGTCCGGAGGGTGGCGTATCGTCAAGACCATGGGTACTAAGATTACGAAACTCCGGCCCATGGGCGGGTTTTGCGCGGAAACCGCGGCAGCTATCTCCATCATTGGGGCATCCATCGCCGGCATTCCCGTGAGTACAACTCATACGATTACAGGTGCCATTGTAGGGGTTGGCTCAACAAAAAGGCTTACCGCCGTTCGCTGGGGGGTTGCGGGAAATATTGTATGGGCGTGGATCTTGACAATCCCCATGGCGGCCCTGATATCCGCCTTGTTCCATATCGTTACACACAGCATACGGTGATGAGGAAAGATAAGAAATCCCCTGACAGTTCCATCAGTCTTCAGAAATCCTCTTATCTAATCAATAGATACGGCATCCCTGAACTGGTCGTACATCGCCCAGATTGCGAGGAGCAGGGAAGTAATGATGGGGCCGATAACAAAGCCGGAAAACCCGAACAACGAAAGTCCCCCAAGAGTTGACAAGAAAATCAATAAAGGATGCATCTGCACATCTCTGCCAAGCAGTATGGGACGCAGGAGGTTGTCCACCACGCTGATCACGAAAACACCGAAAGCCAGAATAAGCATTCCTTTCCATAAAGGTCCCGTCAACAGCATTATCACACCGGCAGGAATCCAGACAATAGAGCAACCAACAACAGGGACAATAGAAAAAAGTATCATTACGACACCCCACATGAGCGCCCCTTCAATGCCGGTGACCCAGAAAATAAGTCCTCCCAGTGACCCCTGAATGCCTCCGATAATCATTGTCACCTTCAACGTGGCCCTTGCCGTCGCAACAAAACGTTCATAGAGAACCTTTTCTCTTTCCTGCCCCAGGGACAAAACCCGCATAGCCATTCTTAAGAACGTATCCCCATCGCGAATAAAGAAAAACAATGTATAGAGCATGACTGCGAACTGAACAACAAAAACAAGGGTATTTTGCGTGACTGCTTTCAGTTGGACAAAAATATAGTTGGAAATACCTCTGGCGATTTCAGAAAACTTTTCGGTCCAGAATTTTTCATCGATATGCAAACGGGCCACGTATGGATTATCTTTCACTGCACCCGTGATACTCTTGACAATGTTTTCGATAGTACCGCCATCGGTACTGTGGGATTCGTATACACGCATAGACTCGGAAAACAGCAAACTTCCCATGATGCTGCCCGGCAGGATTATGATGAAAGCAATCAACAGAAATATGATAACGGCGCACAAACCGGGTCGATTCAACTTCCCATTGAGCCGTTCATAGAGAGGCCTGAAAATGCTGGCAATTACCGCCGCCCAGAAAATTGGAGAAAAAAACGGGGTGAGGAGATAGAGAAACAGGAAAGAAACGATGACCAGAAACGTAAAGAAAAGGACATTCTGGACTTTTGAAGTATGCATTGAACTTCCTATACAAAGAATATTCGTTTATCAGCAATAGCGCTTTGTGGATAAATATCCTATTTGCCGGATCATTTCAACAGAAAGCTTTGTGAACGTAAGCGTATCCCGCAAATCCGCCGCTGAAAGCGGATAGCTTTATAAACCTCACTTCTTGACTTTGATTTTTTGCAAGGTTGTGTTAAATAGAGCATTCTTTCCGTAATAAAAAGGAGTTCCCATGCAACCCACATCCAGCCATCCCATCGGCGTGTTTGATTCCGGTATCGGCGGACTCACTGTTGTTCGCGCTATGATGGAGCGTCTGCCTTTCGAAAATATCATCTATTTCGGTGACACAGCCAGGGTACCCTACGGTGTGAAATCTCCGGAAACGATTACCCGATACGCCGCAGAGATCACAAAATTTTTGCTGCAAAGGGAGGTCAAACTGCTCATCGTAGCCTGCAATACCATGGCGGCTGTCGCATCCGACACCGTTAAGAATCTTTCTCCTGTTCCCGTTTTAGACGTCATCGATGCCGGCGCCCGTACCGCTGTTGCCGAAACAAGAAGTAAACATATCGGTGTCATTGGCACCCCGGCAACCATAAACAGTAATGCCTATGCTCGTGCCATTCACCAGCATGACCCGGATATTCGGATATTTTCACAGGCGTGCCCCTTATTTGTACCGCTGGTTGAAGAAGGATGGTGGAATCACCCGGTCACCCGGCTTACTGCCCAGGAATACCTGAGACCGGTCCTGGCGGAGCATGTGGATACCCTCGTTCTGGGGTGTACGCACTACCCCTTGATCAAACCGCTCCTCCAGGAGATTGTGGGCCCCGATATCAAACTTGTGGATTCCGCTGAGGCTATGGCAGATATCACGGCGAATCTCTTAAGCAGCAAATATCTCGGAAACCAGGAGCGCACGCTGCCGACATATCAGTTTTTTGTCACCGACGTGCCTTATCACTTCCAGACGATCGGCGAAGGCTTCCTGGGACGGACCCTCTCCCATGTGGAACTTGTCAAGTGGTAATAAAAGAAACGATCAAGCACAACTGTTGATATTAATGCCTTGCTGTACGAATTGAATTGGAGAAATTAGCTAAAATTTTGTTAAAACTAATTAAAAAATTGAGGCAAGAGCTAACTAACTGATTGAAATAACGAATATTTAAATTAAGTTAAAATAAAGGAATAATTACATTTTTAATTACAATTATTTTACATTATGACTATCGTATCCACATATCTTAAAAATATTGAAAAATCTCTGGCGACCGGCAATGCTACAGAACATTCTTATCGTCCTGCACTGAAGGAGTTCATTGAATCTCTTGCCGAAGATATAGAAGCCACCAACGAACCCAAGCGTGAACAATGCGGTGCACCTGACTTCATTATTACCAAAGGCAAGACGCCAATCGGCTACATAGAAACCAAAGATATCGGTAAACCCCTCGATATCATTGAACGAGACGAACAGCTAATGCGTTATCGGAAAAGACTGGGCAATCTCATCCTGACGGACTATCTGGAATTTCGCTGGTATGTTCAGGGGGAACATCGCCTGACAGCCCGCCTCGCGAAGGTAGACCTGAGCGGCAAGATAAAAGCTGTAAAAGATAGCGATCAACAGATCGTGGATTTGCTGACAGAGTTTCTCCGCAATAGAATGCAGATGGTCAGCAACCCGAAGGAGTTGGCTGTCCGCATGGCGGCACTGGCGCAGCTCATCCGCGACACAATCCGGCAAGCCTTTACCGATGAGGATGGCGGAGGAGAACTTCATAAGCAGATGGAAGGTTTTCGCAGGGTTCTTCTTCATGACTTGACACAGGAGCAGTTTGCAGACATGTATGCGCAAACTATCTGCTACGGTCTTTTTGCCGCCCGCTGCAACGTCAGGATAAAACCGGGGGTCCACTTCATCCGGGAACATGCCGCCTTCGATCTCCCCAAAACAAATCCATTTCTCCGCAAGATGTTCAGCCATATTGCCGGGCCTGACCTGGATGACCGTATCGCCTGGATTGTCGATGATTTGACTAACCTGTTGGATCATACCGACATGGAAGGGATTCTCAAGGATTTTGGAAAGCGGACCCGTCAGGAAGATCCCCTTATCCATTTCTACGAAACTTTCCTTGCCGCCTACGATCCGAAAATGCGTCAGACCCGCGGCGTCTACTATACTCCCGAACCTGTGGTCTCCTACATTGTCCGCAGTGTGGACCATATTTTGAAAACGGACTTTAATCTTCCGACCGGCCTTGCCGATGCCGGCAAGATTACGATCTCAAATCCAGTAACGGGAAAAGCACAGGAGATTCATCGGGTGTTGATCCTTGATCCCGCCGCAGGAACGGGGACTTTCCTTCACGGGGTCATCGATCAGATCTATGATCAAATTCAGAGATCGGGACAGAAGGGCGCCTGGGGCGGTGAAAAGGGGTATGTTGCCCAGCATCTTCTCCCGCGGATTTTCGGGTTTGAACTTCTCATGGCGCCTTATGCCGTGGCCCACATGAAACTCGGCCTGCAACTTACCGAATTCGGTTATGATTTTAGCGCAAATGAACGTCTGCACGTCTACCTGACCAATACCCTGGAGGAAGCCTACAAGATCAGCGACATGCCTCTCTTCACCAAGTGGCTCGTCGAAGAGGCCAACGCCGCCGGCGTGGTCAAACAGGAGGCGCCTGTGATGGTCATCCTGGGAAATCCGCCGTATTCCTACGAATCCGTTAACACCGGTGAGTGGATTACTAATCTGATTCAGGACTATTATTCAGTGGATGGTCAGCCCCTCGGTGAGCGAAATCCGAAAGGACTCCAGGACGATTACGTGAAGTTCATTCGCTTCGCCCAGTGGCGTATCGAAAAGACCGGTTACGGCGTCATGGCTTTGATTACCAATCACGGTTATTTAGACAATCCGACCTTCAGGGGGATGCGCCGGAGTTTGATGAAGACTTTTGGCGATATTTATATTCTTGACCTGCATGGTAACAGCAAAAAGAAGGAGCGCTGCCCTGACGGTTCGAAAGACGAAAACGTCTTCGACATCCAGCAGGGCGTAGCCATCGGGATCTTTGTGAAAAAGTATAAGCCTGAAGACCTCTCTCCCCGTATCCGCCATGCCCACCTCTGGGGAATCCGCGAAGTTTATGAAAACACCCCGGACGGACGGAAACTCTCCGGCGGCAAGTACCACTGGCTATGGGAAAACGACATTCAGTCAACGACCTGGGAACCCCTGACGCCCCAGCCGCCGTTTTATCTTTTTGTGCCGCAGGATACGGCTTTGCTGCCAGAATACGAACGGGGATGGAAGGTTACGGATATCATGTCGGTCCACTCAGTGGGAATAGTAACTTCACGGGATCACTTGACCGTGCACATGACCTCCCAAGAAGCAAAAGAAAAACTACATCGGTTTATTTCATTATCACCTGAAGCAGCTCGTCAGGAATTGGACCTTGGCGAAGATTCACGAGATTGGCAAATAGCACTGGCCCAATCTGACTTGAAGCAGACCGGACTATCAGATAGTTATTTGATCAGAATTTCCTATCGCCCTTTTGATGATCGTTTCACCTTCTATACCGGCCATTCGAGGGGATTTCACAGTATGCCCCGGCCAGCCGTCATGAATCAGATGCTTGACAATAATATGGCCCTTTTAACGAGCCGAATGACGAAGGGTGAATCATTCGCCCATGTCTATTTGACAAAATTTCCGTCGGAAAAAATTCTTCTTTCTCCCAAAACATCAAATAACAGTTTTCATTTCCCCCTTTATCTCTACAGCGAATCTGGGACTTCATTGTTTAAAACAGATACTCCTGGTGGACGCCGCTCTAATCTTGCCCCGGCGTTTATCGAGGACTTTGCCACACGTCTGGGTATGACCTTTGTTCCCAACGGCAAGGGAGACCGGCAGCAGACCTTCGGCCCGGAGGATATCTTTTTCTACATGTATGCTGTTTTGCATTCGCCGACATATCGGAGCCGCTATGCCGAGTTTCTCAAGATCGACTTCCCCCGCCTGCCGCTTACGTCAAACAGTGACTTGTTCCGCGCCTTATGCAAAATCGGTGAAGACCTGGTGGCCTTACACCTGATGGAAAAGCAGATTCCTTTGATTACAGGCTATCCCGTTGCCGGGGATAGCACCGTCGAGACCGTACGCTACACGGAATCATCCCCCTCCCTCGATCCCTCCCACCAGGGGAGGGAAGATAATGGTCGGCAAGGAGCGGGACGTGTCTGGATCAACAAGTCACAATATTTCGATGGCGTCCCGCCTGAAGTATGGAATTTCCATATCGGCGGTTACCAGGTATGCCAGAAATGGCTCAAAGATCGCAAGGGTCGCCAACTGACCTATGACGACATCACTCATTATCAGCGCATTGTTGCAACCCTTGCGGAAACTATCAGTCTTATGGCTGCTATTGACGAGACCATTAATAGTCACGGTGGTTGGCCCATCGTGTGAAAAGAGTTTCGAAAAATGAAGATCATCCTTGCCGGCTACAATCTGGATTTTGAAACGATACGGGAATTTCAGGAATTGCGCCCCGAGGCGCAGTACTTTACACCGGAGACGATCTCTGCCGCCTACGCCCGGATCAGCCGGAGCCCAAAACCGGTTGATGAACTCCGGGCGATTGCACGGCAGGAGGTGGAAAAGGCGCGTCAGTCCAACCGCAATATCGTATTCGAAATGGGGCACAGCTCTATCGCCGAACATGCCGTTTTCAACATCGATATCATCGGCGTCTCCCGGCTTCTGGTTGAAGAGATTGAAAAATTCCGGCTCTGCGCATATACGGAAAAATCGCAGCGGTATGTCCTGCTCAAAGACGACTTTGTCATTCACGAAGAGATTCGAGAGGCCAATCTGGAAGAGATTTTTGTCAGTACCATCCGGGAACAAAATCGTCTTTACCATGAGCTGTATGAGAAGCTGAGACCTTATGTCTTTGAAAAGCACAGAGACCTGGCAGCCGACCCGGCAAATCGTTCGATGCTTGAAGGCTGGGCAAAGGAAGACGCCCGCTACATCATTTCACTTGCCACCGAGACACAGTTGGGGATGACCCTCAATGCCAGAAACCTGGAACTGATGCTCCGCCGCCTCGCCGCCCATCCGCTGGCCGAGGCACAGGAATATAGTCGTAAACTTTACGAGGCAACGAAGGACATTGCCCCCTCACTTATCCGTTATACCGAGGCCACCGACTTCGACCGTTTGACGAGACAGACTTTGAAGGAAAGGGTTAAAACATTGAGGGAGAGAATGCAGCAAGAAGATCAAGCAACTCCCGGCAGGTTTGATGGAGATACAGTATCCCTTATCCATACACCATCAAACGCGGACGACAGAATCGTGGCCTCACTGATCCACTCTTCATCGAGTCTTCCGATGTCACGGTGCCTGCAGATCGTTTCTTCAATGGACGGAAGCGAAAAAGAAGGGCTTATTAAAACAGCGTTGCAGCATATGAAATCCTTCGATTCGGTCCTGCGGGAATTCGAAAACGTCGATCTCCATTTTGAACTGACTATCAGCGCGAGTTGTTTTGCCCAGGTGAAACGACACCGTATGGCAACCATTACCTCTCAGGATTACGATCCGGCCCTGGGGGTAACGATACCGCCTGCCGTATCGGAAATCGGTATGGACAAAACCTTTATGGAGATCATCACCCGAACCGAAAGGACATACGACCAGCTTAAAAAGTCCTCCCCTCAGGCAGCCGGCTATATTCTCACGAACGCCCATCGCAAGCGGGTTTCCATGAAGATCAATGCACGGGAACTATATCATATCGCACGCCTTAGGGCAGACGAGCACGCCCAGTGGGATATCAGGGAGACGGCAGAGCAGATGGTAAAACGGGGAAAGAAGGCGATGCCGCTCACATTGATGCTGGCAACCGGCAAGGACAGCTTTGCCTCCCTCCATAATAAGACCTTTGCCGGCGAAACCGGCTATGGGAAATAACCAAAATAATGAACCTTGAGACGAATTATCCACATTGATATGGACGCCTTTTTTGCCGCTGTGGAGCAGAAAAGGCGTCCCGAGTTAATCGGTAAGCCCGTGGTAATCGGAGGCAGCGGGGACCCCACCAAGAGAGGGGTCGCAGCAACCGCCTCGTATGAGGCAAGGAAGTTCGGCATCCATTCCGCCATGCCCTTGAAGACGGCTTATAAACTCTGCCCCCATGCCGTTTTCCTTCCCGTTGATATGGAAGCATATTCAAGGGAATCCGAAAGGATCAAGAATATCCTCCGGAGATTCACGCCCCTCATCGAAGATGTAGGAATTGATGAGGCATTTCTTGATATCTCCGGGATCGACAAACCCTCAGAAGAAATCGCGAAAGAAATCAAACGTCAGATTAACGATGAGACAAAGCTGACCTGTTCTATCGGTGTTGCCCCCAATAAGCTCCTGGCAAAAATCGCCTCGGACATGGAGAAACCGGATGGCCTCACCATAATATTACCTGATGAAAGAGAGCACATCCTGCAGCCGTTACCCGTCAGGAAACTCTGGGGGATCGGACCAAAAACAGAAACATATCTCAAGGACATGGGCACGGAAACAATAGGAGCGCTCGCCTCTCTATCCCTCGATACGCTGGTTGATAAATTTGGCTCATCGTATGGAAATTATCTCTATCATGCCTCCAGGGGAATAGACGACAGTCCCCTGGTTACGCACTGGGAACCAAAATCCATAAGCAGGGAAACAACTTTCCAGAAGGATGTCGCCAACTGGCAATTTATCGCGAAAACACTTGCAGAACTGACGCGGGAAGTTGTGACAGACATGAAAGAAAACGGCTTCAAAGCCAGAACCGTTACCGTCAAGATCCGGTTCAGCGATTTCGAAACCCTGACCCGGGCGCATACCCTTCCCCAGTCAACGGATGCGGAAGGGGAAATACGAAAAGCGGCTTTCGCCTGCCTCAAGAGAGTCGAACTTAAAAAGAAGGTACGGCTCGTAGGAGTCAGGGCAAGCCATCTGGAAAGAAAGGGAACATAAACAAAATCGGTTCATCCGGTTGATACGTACTTCCTGAAAGCAGTAAATCGTCAACCTCGCTGAAAATGCAAGACTTCAATTAGTTATCAATGATGTGATTTCCTCAAAATTATGATATTGATGAGCACTCCTATGTGGGGACATGGGGCCAACGGATACATGGTTGAAATCTTGTGGCGACGCCGGAAACCAGACGTCTAACTGAGAAAACAAACCTCAACCTGTAATATTGGAAGAAACCGGTCTACACGATTCAAATAGAGGTGGGTATATGATGGCTTATCGAAAAATATTGATAGTGTGTTTTGCAATTTTTCTTTCTTCCTGCGCGGCAACGCCGATCCTTACCGGAAAAGGTGACATGTCCCGGGAAATTAAACAAAAAGCTCCGATTGTGCGTAAAGTTGATATCTCTCCGGATGGCCGGTATGTTTTATCGGGCAGCTTGGACTCTTTTATCCTCTGGGACATTATGCAAGGGAAAAAAATTCAAACTTTCACTCATGAAGATTTTATGGGTCAAGGAATTATGGTCGCTTTTTCGCCTGACGGAAAACATTTTGCATCCGGCGGCAAAGGGACAATACTTTGGGATTTAGCCACAAGACAAGAAATAATGACATTTAATAATGATAAAGCTGCCTCTATAGCTTTTTCTCCAGACGGAAAATATTTTTTATGTGGAAGCCCTGGTCCTCTTCCTGTGTTTTCGAAACCTAAACCAACCATGAAAATCTATGATGTAGCAACAGGAGGGGAAATTATAGATTTTAAAACACAACCTACACGCGCATACGAGTTTTGGGTTGTTGCCTATTCTCCGGATGGCAAATATGTCTTATCCGGCGGAACTGACAAAATGATTTTATGGGATACATCGTTGGGGAATTCTATAAGAACAGTGAAAGTCAATGGCGTTATAAGAGCTGTTTCTTTTTCTCCAGATGGTGAATATGCCCTGTCCGGCGGAACTGATAATACCGTCAGATTGTGGAATGCGAAAAATTTAACACAAATAAAGAAATTCGTTGGTCACGAAGGTATTTGGTCCGTAGCTTTTTCGCCGGATGGCAAATATGTCTTATCAGGGGGCATTGATGGCAATATAAAAATCTGGGAGTTAGCATCAGGATCTCAATGGAAAATTCTTGCTGGACATACCGGTGTGTCCAGCATTGAGCTGGGCGTTTCGGCTAAATTCTTCCCCAATGGCAAGTATGTAATATCCGCGGGAGACGCTTCTACAAGAATATGGGATGTATCCACTGGAGAAGAAGTTGCTTCCATGATTGCTTTTGAAGACGGAGAATGGATTATTACAACAGCAAATGGTTATTACAACTCCTCTCCTAAGGGCGATCAGTATCTTAGCGTTAAAGTCAGAGGTAAAGATTATACCATCGAGCAGTTGCGGGAAAGTTTCTACCGCCCCGACCTTGTTAATCTCGCGCTTTCTGGCGGATCTTTGAAGGAACTCAAAAACGTGGCGGATGTAAAACCGCCTCCGGTTGTCGCGATAGTTGATACGCCCAGAAGTATTGATAAAAGTGATGCTGCTATTACCCTAAAAATTACCGATGCCGGTGGCGGGATTGGCGATATACGGCTCTATCTCAATGGCTCCGCAGTTATGCTGGACAGCACAAGAGGCGTAAAAATTGTTGCGTCTAATCAGAACGAAATCCATAAGACATATAAACTAAAACTTTCCAGTGGTTTAAACTCCATACGGGCTATCGCCTTTAATGCCGATAATACTATGCAAAGCACGGACGCCATTTATGAAATAACAGCATCATTTAAATCAATCGGCAGACCGTCTCTTTATGCTCTGGTCATTGGCATCAACGAATACAAGAATCCCAAGCTCCAGCTTAATTACGCCGTCGCCGATGCGGCGCTGTTTGCAAATACCCTTAAGAAGGGCGCTTCGCCTCTTTTTGAGAAAGTAGAAGTAAAAAAGCTTTCATCCAAAGAAGAGACGACAAGGGAAAACATTTTAAAAGAACTTAAGGCTATGCAGTCTTTAAATCCTGATGACTTGTTTGTCTTATATGTGGCGAGCCATGGCACAGTTGACGACGGAGAATATTTTCTTATCACCTCGAATGTAGGATCAACGCGGACAGAGAGACTCAAGACCGACGCAATTGGTCAGTCGGTATTCAAGGAACTTATCAGTAATATCCCTGCCACAAAAAAGCTGATCATCATCGATACATGCAATGCAGGGGCTTTGGGTGAGGCAATTCAGGTGGCGATGCTGACAAGAGGTATGAGTGAGGACACGGCGATGAAGATCTTGAGCCGGGCGGTGGGCTCTACCATTCTTTCGGCATCTACTTCTCTTCAGGAAGCACTGGAGGGCTATCAGGGTCATGGATTGTTTACTTACGTGCTGGCAGAAGGATTGCAAGGAAAAGCCGACAAGGGCAATACGGGTTATGTGAAGACGACAGAGCTTGCGGATTATGTGGACAATGAAGTGCCTACCCTGGCGGAGAAGATATTCAAGAAAGCACAGTATCCCACGATATCAATAAGCGGGCAGGCCTTCCCGATAGGAAAGGTGAGGTAAAGCGGAGTACGTATATCTTCCTGTAATGTTGTTTTTTGAATTTCTATTCTTGATGCAACAATTCAATCGGTGATCTTTAAACCCGCTTGTTAAGGATTCCATTGACACACAAGACCGCTTTTCTTATACTCCCTACAAAAGAAAGGAAATTCTGATCAAATTCTTATTCCCACTCAGCAAAAAAGGAAATTCTTGTCAAAAAAAATTGATGAGGATGATTTCCATAGTGGTTTTTTCTTTCGGTCTTTTATTCACTGCTCCGCTGAACAATCGAGGGGTTTTCGCTGAGGAGATCCACCTGCTGGGCGGCGTCGTTCAGGAGGAGGACTCTCGGGACCGATCCTATTCCTGGGCCGTTAAATATTTGCATGACCTGAACGAACACTGGGCCGTGAGTTTTTCGTGGCTCAACGAAGGCCATTTTGAACATCATCATCGCGACGGCCACACACTGCAGCTCTGGGCGCGCACCAAACCTTTGGGAGAAAGGGTTGTGCTCGTGGCCGGAATCGGCCCTTACCGATATTACGACACGCAGTTGGCCAGAGAAGGGGTCTCCTATGTGGATTCCCACGGCTGGGGTGCGATTGCCAGCCTGTCCGCCACCTGGCATTTGGATAACCGCTGGCTTTTCTCAGTGAATTCAAATGTCATTGAAACATCCCGGAGCATCGACTCCTTTGCGGTATTGGCAGGAATCGGATATCAGCTTGAAGCCCCCCGCTCGCCGGATC